>CAZDNQ010000300.1:0-6111 GCA_964506605.1 uncultured Victivallis sp.
ACAATGTCAAAAAGGCGATAATTTTCGGGTCCGCCAGATCCGGGGAGACTTCGCCTGAATACAGGATGGCCGAGGAGTTTGCAGGCAAGATAACCCGCAAGGGGTTCATGGTGGTCACAGGAGGTGGTCCCGGGGTGATGGAAGCCGGCAACAGGGGCGCTGCGCACGGCAAGGATTTCGCGCTGAACATCCGCCTGCCTTACGAACAGGAACCCAATCCATATATAGATGAGAAGCAGAGGCTGATCAGCTTCAAGTATTTTTTCACCAGGAAGCTTGTCTTCATCAAGGAGACGGACGCCACAACGCTTTTCCCAGGCGGATTCGGCACCAATGACGAGGGATTCGAGGCGCTCACGCTGATCCAGACCGGGAAGTCAATGCCAAGGCCTATCATACTCATGGAACCTCCAGGCTCCACCTACTGGACAGACTGGGACCGTTTCGTGAGGAAGCAGCTGGTAGGAGGTGGATATGTCGACAAAGAGGACCTGAACCTCTACTGCATCATGAATGACGTCGACCAGGCGGTCAAGCATATTGAAGATTTCTACAGGGTCTATCATTCGATAAGAAATGTCAGAGGCCAGACGGTGATCCGTCTCAACCACGAGCTTTCCGCGAAGAAGCTCCTGCTTCTCAACAGGGAGTTCAAGGACATCCTTGTTTCCGGCGACATAAGTCCTTCGGGGCCTCTGGAGGAGGAACTGAAAAAAGGCGAACACCTGTCCCTTCCGCGTCTTGTGATGAAGTTCAACATGCGGAACCATGCGCGTCTCTGCAAGATGATACACGAAATCAACAGATCGTGATGTCTCCTTGTCCTATGGCATGTTTTTACTGGATGGAACCCCGGCGCTCAGCCGGGGGCCGTATCGGGGCAAATCACTTTTCCTGCTGGGACAGGGGCTGGTCTGGCTGTTGATCGCCTGACAGGAGGCTGAAATTCTGCTTGCTATGAGTCTCGGACGAAACGGGCAGGTCTGTTATGATGAGTGTCGTGCCTGCTGTTATGACACTGCGCGCCTTTTCGAGGAACCTCGATGGCATCCTTGCGATTTCCGACAATGCTTTTACGTCTGGGGCATCTCCGCCGCCTACGCTGGTGATTGTCATCCAGTCACGTCCACCTGCATCATTGACGTTGTCAAGCGCGGAGTAGACATGGCTGCCGGAGAGTTCCACTTTCTTTTCCAGTACAAAGGCTGCGCGGCCAATCTGCAAGCCGTTGCGGAATACATAGGCAACAGAATCGGGAACGCTGAAAATGATGGACACCGGGCCATCCGGAGATTTGTCGGGCTCCCATTCGAAACCGGTGTATGGCAGATTGCCAGAGCGCGCCTCGCCTGTCTGTCCGCTGAGAAGGAGGCCGGGGCTCGCGGTCTTGCCAGGGGCGAACTTCTGATCCGTCACAATGACGGTAGTGCTGTTGCTTGTCACTGAATAGAGCTTCTCTGCGAAATCCTCCGAAAGGCGGACGCAGCCGTGCGAGGCCGGATAGCCTGGAAGCTTGCCTGCGTGGAGAGCAATGCCGTCCCATGTGAGACGCTGCATGTGCGGCATCTTCGCCCCTTTGTAGAGGGTGGACTCATGGTCAACTTTTTTCTGGAGGATCGTGAATATCCCTGTCGGGGTCGTATGCTCCTTGGTGCCAGTGCTGACGGTCGAGCGTCCGATGCGGACTCCGTTGCGGAAGACATATATCTCCTGGGACGGGATGCTTACTATGACGACGACCGGACCTTTGGGTGAAATCTCCGGCACCCAGACATATTCGCCAGGCTTCAGCTCCGCAGGCAGCGGGTCAATTTCATTGCCCTTTGTAAAGCCTCCCTGTGCAGACGCAAAGGCGGCAGCCATAAGAAAGGAAAATGATATAAGTAAAAATTTCATAGCTCCTATAATAATATAGGAGGACTGGAAATCAAGATTACACCGTCTGTTTCGCCTGAGCCCGAGATGGACAAGGTTGAATTTCCACGTCAAAGAGTTAATTTCCATGCGAAATCAAAAACAAACTTGTAAGGGGTTCGTGTCATGGGAAATGCAAAATTGATGCTGCTGGTGTCGCTTATATCCTCGATCCTGTTCTCGAATATGGCAGCTGCAGAAGAGCTCCCGACTCCTAAGGGCGGATTCCTCATCGGCAGGATAGCCGCTAAGAAAATCAAGAAGATGAGGGAACAGGAGAATTTCTCCGGAGCTGACCAGAACAAAGATGGAAACCTTGACAAGCAGGAAGTGGAGACGGCAAAAAAGACGCACGGGAACTTCATAGACGACGAGACCTTCAAGAAGATTGATGCCGACGGCGACGGAAAGCTGAGCCACGAGGAATGCGAGAAATACCAGAAGGAAATGGAGAAGGCGGAATCCGCCTCGAAATCCGCCGCTTCCGATACTGGGAAAGAAGCCGGGAAGTGATGCTGGAAGCTTGGCAACGAAACAGGATGCCTGGTTTTATACGTGCAGGAATTCCTTGCGCATTAGCCTGAAAAATTCTTTTTCTTCTGCTTGTCCCATGTGATTCAAAGAGAAAAGACGGACTTACTTCACCGAGACGGAGTTATCCGTCTTTGGCGGAACAGCCAGCATTCCTATGAAATCACAGAGTATCCTCGAGGACTCGTCCAGGAACAGGTCGGGCTGCTTTTTCTTATCCTTCTTGGCAATGCCCGCCTCCCAGGCGGAATCGTCCTTCTTCAGATCTTCGCGGTCGGAAGATTCGAGACGCATGAGCGAGAGCTGCTGTTCGGATATCTTCTTCTCCTCCTTGTACAGCTCCCACCTTTTCTCCTCGTTCAGGGAAATTGCCTTTTTCTCCTTCATCTTGCTGAAGCGTTCGATATTGGCTGAAAGAAGCTTGAAGCCGGTCTCCTCCGCCCTCCGTTTTGCGGATTTCCCTGTAAGAACATCTGTATATCTACCGAGTTCGGAAAAAGAGGTGAACTTTACTGGATTTATCGTATCCCAGGGAAGCGCATGCTCAAGATATTCCTCGCCGATTTCCATCGAGTCGGTAAAGGATGGGAAGATTATGTCGGGTTTTACACCCTTGTCCTGGGTCGACTCCCCATTGATCCTGTAGAACTTGGAAGTGGTTATCCTTATGGAACCGGCGGGATTCTTCATCCCGTAGTGGCGGAGGAAATTATCGAGATCGTAGATGGTCTGGACAGTTCCCTTGCCGTGGGTATGGCTGTCTCCTACGATAATTCCGCGGCCGTAGTCCTGGATCGCGCCGGCGAAAATCTCCGCCGCTGAAGCACTGAGCCTGTTGACGAGGACTATCAACGGCCCTTCATAGCAGATGTTCTTGTCGGGATCATTCTTGACATCCACGGCGCCAGTGGGGTTCCTGACCTGGACGACCGGGCCCTGCCTGATGAAAAGGCCGGTGAGCGAAATCGCCTCGAAGAGGCTGCCGCCTCCATTGGACCGCATATCGAGGAGCACTCCGTCTATTTTCTCCTTGTTGAACCCCTCGAGGATTTTCCTGACATCGTTCGTGGAGCTCTTGAAGTTCTCCTGTCCACTTGCCGCCCCCTCGAAATCAAAATAGAAGGAAGGGAGTGTCAATACGCCTATCTTCCTCTCAACGCCATCTTCAGACTTGATCTTGCGGATCTCGCCTTTCGCCTCCTGCTCGGTGAGCTTGACCGTGTCACGTCTGATGGTGAGGACTTCAGGGATTGCGTTCAGGCCCTTGTCGCCCTTGAGAAGTGTAAGTTTGACGATAGTGTCCTTCTTGCCTCTGATCATGTTGACTACCTTGGAGAGGGGCATGTCTATGACGTCGACCGGTTCGGCCTCGTCCTGGGCGACGGCGATGATCCTGTCTTCGGGCTTCAGCCTTCCGTCGAGGTCGGCCGGACCGCCGGGTATTATGTTGATCACCTTGGTATATCCATCCTCCATTGTGAGGGTGGCGCCGATACCGACGAGAGAGAGCTTCATCTGTATGTTGAAGTCCTCAACCGTCTTCGGTGACATGTAGGAAGAATGGGGATCGTAGACGTTGGCGAGGGCGGAGAGATAGAGCTCGAGGATGTCGGTCCTGTCATTCTCCTTCAGGTATCTTATGTTGTTGTTGAGCCTTTTCAGCACCCTTTCCTCCGGTGTGCCTTTGTTCCATTTCGAGGCAGAGGAGTCTTCCTTTCCGGATTCGGGCGATGCCGCCTTCGAATCCTTCTCCTTCTTCTTCTCAGCAAGTTCCTCCTTCTCGGCGCGTTCCATCAGCCGGAACACGAGGACATCGTTCTTGATCTTGAGCTTCCAGAGGGCCTTCTGCTCGTCGAGGTTGGCGGGCCACTTCTCCTTGCTCCTGTCGACCGTGTAAGTCTCGTCGGTGGTGAAGTCGAGTTTGCCCTTGAGTATCTCGTCAGAATAGGCGCGGCAGTCCTCGGCGCGTTTGAGGAGGTAGTTGTAGACCTCGTATGCGAAGGTGACGTCGCCATCCATGAGCATGTTGTCGAGTTCAAGCCTGTACTTATCGAAGATCTTTATGTCCTCCTGCGTGAAATAGAGGTGCGACGGATCGAGGGTCTTGAAATATTCATTGAAGAGCTGTCCGGAGATCTCGTCGTCGAGGATGTGCTGGCGGTAGTGGTCCTTGCTGAATATGTTCGCAGTGACCCTGGCGACGATCTCCTGGTCCTTGTCTGGTTCCACCGCGGGCGCCGTGAGCGCGAGCAGCGCGGCAAGAAAGGCGGTGTTTAAAATATATTGCATGGTTTTGAATTTGGCTGTCATTTCATGTTCCTTCCAATTTATGGAAAAGTGTTGTTCTGAAAGCTGAAATATGTATTTCGATTTCGACATTTCAATTGAAAGTATGGATTTAGAGGGATAACTTTCAAACTCCGGCGTATGCGTGTTCCCATGTCCCCCATGCAAGGAGAAAAACATGAATATCCTGAAACAGCTGAAGCGTCCCGGAAAGACCGGAAAAGACGTCTACAAGGCGGAGATGCCCGAACTTGAAAAAAGGCTTTCCGCCCTGCAGAGGAAGCTTGTCGACGCAAAAATCCCCAGCATAATAGTGTTCGAGGGATGGGATGCCGCCGGCAAGGGCACTCTCATGAACAAGCTCATGATGGCTTTCGACCCGCGCGGATTCGAAGTCCATTCGATCATCCGGGAGAACGAGGAGGAACGCTTCCGTCCGTTCCTGTGGCGGTTCTGGACAAGGACTCCTGGCAGGGGGAGGATAGCCATCTTCGACAGGAGCTGGTACAGGAGGGTCTCGGTTGAGAGAATAGACAAGGATGTTGGAAAGAAGGAATGGAAGGAGGCGTATGCCTCCATAAACTCCTTCGAGAAGCAGCTGTGCGATGACGGCAACGTGATTGTGAAGTTCTTCCTACATATAAGCAGGAAGGAGCAGAAGCGCAGGTTCAGGAAGCTCAGGGACAATGAGGCGACTTCATGGCGCGTCACCAAGGAGGATCTCAGGCATCACAGGCAGTATGGCAGATATCTCAAGGCATACGACGAGATGATAAGGAAGACTGATTCTGAGCATGCGCCGTGGACGGTCATCGACTCAACCGACCAGAGGACCGCAACCCTGAAGATATTCAATACCATCGCTGCATCTCTGGAAAAGGCGATAGCCAAAAAGGCAAAGACGGCGAAACAGGCGGCTTCAAAACCTGCACGGCCCCCGGCTGCTTATTCCAGGAGGATACTGTCCGGGATTGACTGCAACAGGATTCTCGAAAAGGAGAAGTATTCGGCGATACTCAAGGAAAAACAGTGTAGGATAAGGGAGCTGGAACACGAGATTTATGCGCGGAGGATACCCGTCCTGGTGCTTTATGAAGGCTGGGATGCGGCAGGGAAGGGGGGCAACATAAGAAGGCTTGTGCAGAACATGGATCCGCGGGGCTACGAGGTAATACCGGTGGCTGCGCCGTCCGATATCGAAAAGCTGCACCATTACCAGTGGCGGTTCTGGAACAGGATTCCCAAGGCCGGACACATCGCGGTGTTTGACAGGACCTGGTACGGGCGTGTCCTAGTTGAGAGGGTAGAGGGGTTCTGTTCCGAAAAGGAATGGCGCAGGGCATATCTTGAGATAAATGAAATGGAAAAGCAGATAGTCTC
>CAZDNQ010000301.1:0-6100 GCA_964506605.1 uncultured Victivallis sp.
CACGGCGGTCGTGCTGACCGGTATCGGACGTGACGGAGCGCAGGGGCTGCTTGCACTGAAGAAGAAGAACTGGACGACGATATCCCAGGACAAGGAGTCATGCGTCGTGTATGGCATGCCAAAGGCCGCCGCGGAACTCGGGGCTTCATCGATGACGATGCCTCCGGATGAAATCGGAAGACTCCTGGCGAAACTTAAAATTTAAAGCGGGAACAGCCAAATGACTGAACAGAACCAGACGGAAGACATTTCGGAGAACCTGAACAAGCATCCGGTGACGGTGCTGCTGATCGACGACCAGCAGATGGTCGGCGAAGCCGTCCGCAGGATCCTGCATGGCGAGGAGAACATCAACTTCCATTTCTGCAGCGACCCGTCCAAGGCGATAAGCATGGCAAACGAGATATCGCCCACGGTGATACTGCAGGACCTGGTGATGCCGGACGTCGACGGCTTGACGCTGGTCAAATTCTTCCGGCGCAATGCCAAGACCAAGGACATCCCCCTGATAGTGCTGTCAAGCAGGGAGGAGCCAAAGACGAAGGCCGAGGCATTTGCCGTCGGCGCGAACGACTATCTGGTCAAGCTGCCGGACAGGATCGAGCTGATCGCCAGGATCCGCCATCATTCCGCCGGATATATAAACATGCTTGAACGCAACGAGACCTTCAAGGCGCTGCAGGAGAGCCAGAAGATGCTGGCCGCCGAACTCGCCGAGGCCGCCGCATATGTGACATCGCTGCTGCCTGCAAAGCTTGAAGGCGATATCAAGGCCGACTGGAAGTTCGTCTCATCTACATCCCTCGGGGGAGATTCCTTCGGCTACAACTGGATCGACGACGATAAATTCGCGATTTACCTGCTTGACGTCTGCGGCCACGGAGTAGGTGCGGCATTGCTCTCCATATCAGCGATGGAGTCGCTGCGTTCTAAAAATCTCGCCAACACTGATTTCTCAAATCCGCGGAACGTGCTCTCACGCCTGAACGATGAGTTCCAGATGGAAGTCCACAATGAGATGTACTTCACAATATGGTATGGCATCTATGACAAGCGCAGGAGGACCATCACCTATTCGAGCGGAGGCCATCCCCCAGCCCTGCTGATATCAGGCTCCAGCCCGGCTGACGCCCAGACGCATGAGCTTATTACAAATGGCGCCATAATTGGCGGCTTCCCGAAAGTCGAATTCGAAAACAGGGAAATTGCGCTCCAGCAGTTCAACAAGCTCTTCATATTCAGCGACGGCGTCTTTGAGATCACACGCCCCGGACTCCCGGACTGGCAGATGGAGGACTTCATCCAATACATCTCCACGAACGCCAGGACGCCCGGTTCCCATGTGGAAGAGATATACAAGGACATCCTCGGCATGAGCAGCCGCAGGAATCTCGCAGATGATTTCTCACTTATAGAGGTGGACATCCAGCCTGAAGTTAGATAATTCCGGAGAACTGCTCATCATAAAAAAGCTATCCGGGATACCATTCCTGCATTCCAGAAGAAGAGAAACAAGGCGGAAGATCCTTCAATCCCGGCTCGCCATGTCATATCCGATTAGGAAGTTGCCGGTGATCCTGCTGACCTCCTCAATGCTGGTGAGCCCCTGGCTGATCTTGACCCATCCGTCCTCGCGGAGGGTCTTCATTCCCTTCTGGCGGGCGGCCCTGCGGAGTTCGCTGGACGCGGCATGGGCGGCGGTCAGATCCTGTACCTCCTCGTCGAGGAGGAAAATCTCGTATATGGCCACCCTGCCCTTGTATCCGGAGTGGTTGCATTTCACGCAACCGGCACCCTTCCAGGCCTGCACGTCATCGGGCTTGATCCCGAGGAACTGGGAGATCTCGGCGCGGATATGGGGCGTGATGTTCTCATCTTTGACCTTGCAGTGCTGGCATACCCTTCTTACAAGGCGCTGCGCCAGGCACGCCACAAGCGACGACGCCAGAAGATAAGGCTCCACACCCATGTCAATGAGCCTGTTGACCGCGCCGACCGAGTCGTTGGTATGCAGCGTGCTGAAGACCAGATGTCCTGTGAGAGATGCGCGTATCGCGATCTCTGCCGTCTCGGAATCACGGATTTCACCGACGAGTATGATGTCGGGGTCGTGGCGCAGGATTGAACGGAGTCCGCTCGCGAAAGTGAGCCCTATCTGCGTATGCATCTGTATCTGGCTTATTCCGGGCATCTCGTATTCAACGGGGTCCTCGACGGTTATTATCTTCCTGTCCCTCCTCGATTCCGCGATCTTCGCAAGCGCTGCGTAGAGGGTGGTCGTCTTTCCGCTTCCGGTGGGACCTGTAACAAGCACAATCCCGTGAGGAAGATCAATCAGCTTCTGGAAAATCTTGAAATCCCTGTCGGCGAGACCAAGGTCGCTCATCGACAGGAAGACAGTCTTGCGGTTCAATATCCTGAGACAGACCGTCTCGCCGAAGCGGCTTGGCATTATTGAGACACGCAGGTCGAACTCCTCATCGCCTGCGCGCACCGAGATGCGTCCGTCATGCGGGAGCCTGCGTTCGGCGATGTTGAGATCGGCCATGACCTTAAGCCTTGAGATGATCGCCTCGTGGAACTTGCGGACACCCTCGGGGACGGGGATTTCCTGGAGCATCCCGTCGATCCTGTAGCGGAGCTTGACACTGTCCTGGAAAGGCTCGATATGTATGTCGGTGGTGCCCATCTCGAGTGCGTCGGTCAGGATCTGGTTGACCAGGCTGATGATCGGGACTGATTCGTCGTCTTCGGTGATGTCCCCGGCAGCCGACCTGTAGTGGATCTCCCGTGCGGCATCAAGCCTCTCGCCAATCTTGGACTCCTTGATCCTTATGACCGTCTCGGCACCGAGGCCGTAAATGCTTTTCAGAGTGAGGGCGATCTCCTGTGCGGTTGCAAGCCGCGGTTCGATCCTCTTCCCGAGCAGGAGGCGCAGATTTTCAAGAGTGCGTATGGTCGGCGGGTTTGCAAAAGCGGCCTCAAGCGTCCCCTGCCTGAGGGCAATCGGCACAATCCTGTAGTGCATGGCGGTCTTTGCGGCGATGCATTTCTTAGCATCCTCCTCGATGGTGAGCTTGTGGAGGACGACAAGCGGCATACCCGTGCATTCGCTGAGGGCCTTGTATATCTCCTCCTGCGGACAGCAGTCAAGTTCGATGAGCGACTGGTGCGCGGGGCTCCCCTCCCTCTTCATGCGCCTCTGGGCGGTCTCGGCCTGCTGCTTCGAAATTTTGCCCCGCGACTGCAGGAGCTCGAATATGTCGCCTTCCCTTCTAGGGGATGTTCCGGACGTTGTCGGCTGCTCGCTCATTCCTGCACCACCTTTTCGCTGGACTGGAACGTTATGGTCTGCTCCTGGTTCTTCTTGTCGGTTATCACGATCATGTCGGATGTCACGACGCCGACCGTCAGATCATCTATCATGTCGCCGGGGGCGACAGTCAGCTCCTGGGTCTCCTTCGTCTTGCTGTCGAAGACGGAAATGAGGGCGAGCATCTCGCCTGAAGCGGACTTCGTCGTGCCTTTGTACTCGATGACCTTGAAATCCCTGTATCGCATCTTCATCACCCTTGCAGGCGGAGGAGTCGCCACGGTGGCCGGAGGAGGCGTCGTCACAGGCGGGGGTGTAGGAGGAGGCGGAGGCTTGTCCGGCTTCTTCGGTTCAGGCTTCTTGGGCTGTTTCACTGCGAAAGTCCGCTGGTAGTTGAATGGTTTCTCATCCTTATTGAGGGCGGGATTGTCGTTCAGGAACGCAAACGCCTGCGGCGCCAGCACAGTACGCGGCTTCGGGGCGTCCGTGGACATCGCCAGATTTTCAGCCTTCGACCTCATGAGCGCCGACAAAACAAGCGCTATAATGACAATAAGCGCGACAAGTGACACTGCGAACAGGACCTTCTCCCAGTTCTTCGACAGCTTTTCACCGACCTGCGACATTTCAATGTTTTTCATGTCATGCTCCTTCCGGCAGCAATTTCGGCGGCGGAGGCTTCCTGCCGGCCGGTTCTCCGGCCACAGGGTTGTAGAACGACGAGCATTCGATCTCAACTCTCATGTTCCTGGCTTCGAGCGACAGCTGCGTGTCATCGTTCCTGATCTCCGGCACCATCGACATCTGTATCTGCCCGACAGGGAAGAAATTCCCGCCCGACTCAAGCTTCCTCAGGAAACCGCATAGGTTCTCGACGCTGCCGTATAGCGCGATCCTCATCGGGAACTCAATGACATACGGCGCCTTGTCCTCCTCGTACAGCTTGTACTCTATTATCGGCATGAACTGAATCTTGGCGGCCGGCTTCCTGCGCCCCTTCTCATCCTGGTACATGACCTTGTCATCCACCTGTATCGAAAGTCCGCTCTCCATCACCAGCGCCGAAACCTTCTCCAGCATCCACACCTGCAGGACCATCTGGTAGATGTTGGGCGACTGGGTCTTCTCGCCCAGGCCGAGCATCTCCTCGGACAGGAATATCCCCTTCCCGGCGAGTTTCTGCTCCAGCCCGTTGTATTCCTCCTGGAAATCGAGCCTCGACACGTCATTCTTGAAATCCACCGAGCTCCCGAACTGCTTCTGTATTTTACCGTTCAGCATCGCCGTGCACTGCGACAGGACAAGCTGCGCCTTCCTCCTCATCCCTACCGGATCCTTCGCGGTCCCCTCCTTCTTTACGCCTTCGAGCTCAGTCTTCTTGAGCTGGACATATGATTCGAGGCGGGCGGGATCAAGCGGCCATCCCGTACGGCCAAGATCGCCCTTCGCGGTGGAGATGTACGAACAGTCGTCTGAAACCTTCACAGCCAGCGGCCTGACAAGGATGACATATACCGCTCCGACCCCGATCAGGAAGAAGAGCAGCGTCACGGAAATGTTAACATGCTGTTTAGGCCATTTTCTCATTTTTTCTTTTCCTTCGGCTTTTCAGCCATGTTGGCCTGTATGACCACCGGCTCTGCAAACGGGAGCTTTATCGCGAAATCCCTGAACCTCTTCCCCTGGAGCTGCGAATTGATGTCCCGGTTGTTCACGACCTGGGATATCCACGGGGACGACATGATGTCCTCGCGCCCCATCCTGTCCTCCTCGGAGAGAATGTCCACCTCCTCGGTCCCGGAGCTGAACAGGGCAAGCTGGTTCAGCTTAGTCTGTATCTGCCTGACAAGATCATAGTGGTCCTTCTTGGTTGCCGCAATCGTAAATCCGATAAGCACCAGCGACTTGTTCTCCGCTACCGAGTTCACCAGCACGGACTCGTTCCTGCCCCTCTTGAGCACCGACCCCGGCTCCTTTGGCTGGATGTTCCCGAAGAACAACCTGCCCTGGCTCTCCTTGGATGTGCTCTTCTCCAGCTTGAGCCCGTTGAAGCTTTTCTCGTCGGCAAGATACATGAAGAAGAATTCATCGCCCTTTATCTTGCCGATCTCCCTGAGCGCGGCAAGGAACCTGGGTATGTTGTCGCCCCTGACCGCAAACGGCACGATCATCTTCTCGAAATGCCTGATGTCCTCCCCGAGCCTCTCCAGCTCGGGTATGAACCCCTCGCATGCCTTGAGACGGATGATGGTCTTCCTGTTGACCGCGTCCACCTCCTGGAGCTCCATATAATATCCTACCAGAAGCGCGCAGACCGCAATCATGAACATGACGGACGCCGCCACCAGGAACTTGAAATTCCTCTTCCTCTGGGCGAGCCATCTTATCTCGGACGGGGCGAGGGAGATGTCTACGTCCACCATCTCCAGCGCCTGGAGCGCGAGGCCGTACGCCGTCACCATCTCCGGCATGATCTTCCCGTCGGCGTCCTGCGGACCGAAGACCTCGTTGTCGCATTGCGTGAAATTCGCCTTCAGTATATCTGGAAGACCTTCGGTGGAGGCGCCGCCTCCGCAGAGCCATATCTTGGCGAAGTCCATGCCCGCAGTCTCGGAGTTCTCGTGCTGCTTCCACTGCTCGACCGTGTTCTCAAGCTCTGATATGAAGCCCAGGGAGACTTTGTGGAACGGATGATCATCGTCTTCGGGATCGATCTTTGTCTTAAGCTTCTCCTCCTCGGCCTTGGCTTCGTCAAGCTTGAGCGCTTCCGAAAGCGCACGTGTATAC
>CAZDNQ010000302.1:0-6079 GCA_964506605.1 uncultured Victivallis sp.
TCGCAAAACAGCTGGGATTGCAGGTGGACATAATGCTTGATGACTGGAACAAGATCCGGGAGGAGCTGAGGAAGGGGGAGATAGATGCGCTGCAGGGAATGTTATATTCCAGCGAGAGGGACAGGGACTTTGATTTTTCACAGGTGCATTCAAATGTCCATTATGTGGCTGTGACGCGCAAGGAAGATCCGGAGCTTAAAAGTCTGCCGGACGGGCTGAAGGGCAAGTCCATATTGGTCCAGAAAGGCGACATAATGCATGACTGGGCCGTGGAGCATGGGCTTGAGAAGCAGCTCATTCCCGTGGTATCGCAGGAGGAGGCGTTGAAGCTGCTGTCAGGAGGAAAGGGGGACTGCGCACTGGTGGCGAACATGCCGGCGCTCTACTGGATGCAGAAGAACGGCTGGAAAAATCTCCGCTTGAGGGGTGACTCGATCAAGTCCATGGAATACTGCTATGCGGTTCCACATGGGAAAACGGACATCCTGTCTGAGTTTTCGGAAGGGCTTTCGGCGATAAGCAAGACAGGGGAATACAGGAGGATACGCGACAGATGGTTCTCTGCTTATGAAAAGGATTCAGGAAGATCCCAGCAGATATTGAAATATGTGTCAGCGGCGCTTTTTCTGCTCATTGCAATGCTGGTTGTAACCCTTGCATGGTCCAGGATCCTGAAGCTGCAGGTGGAAAAAGCCACGAATGAGCTGAAGAAGAACCAGGATGAGCTCAAGCTCAGGAACGCTATCCTTACGACCCAGCAGGAGCTTTCCACTGACGGGATTCTGATTGTGGACAGCAACGACATGATTGCATCATACAATAAAAGGTTCATTGAGATGTGGGGAATACCCGAGGAACTCATAAATGCCCGTTTTGATCCTCCGGTGCTCAAATTCGTACAGGAGAAGAACACGGATCCGGACGCCTTCGTGCAGAGGGTCAAATACCTGTTTGCACACAGGAGCGAGATCAGCTGGGATGAACTCAATTTGAAGGATGGCAGGGTGTTCGAACGCTATTCCGCGCCGATGTTTGGAAGAGACGGCGAGTATTACGGCAGGGTATGGTATTTCCGGAACATCACTGAACGCAGAAAGGCTGAAGAGGCGATCCTTGAAAACAAGACCAGGCTTGATCTCGCCCTCCAGGCGGCCCACATGGGGGTATGGATCTGGGACATCGACAATGACAAGAGGATTTTCGATGAGCAGACATGTCATATGCTTGGGATAGATCATGCGAAATTCACCGGAGTCCCGGATGAATTTTTCAGGGTAGTCAATCCTGAAGACCGCGAAAAACTCAAAACTGCTCTCAGAAACACGGTCGAAAAAGGAGTGCCATATGAGTCGGAATACCGGGTAATTTGGCCGGATTCCTCCGTGCGCTACCTGTGCGCCAGGGGACGCCTGATCGCAGACAAGGACGGACGGAGGAGGATCAGGGGCGTGTTGTGGGATATAACAGGGGAGAAAATTCTCGAGGAGAAACTGCACCAGCGCGAGAAGATGGATGCAATAGGCCAGCTTGCAGGAGGAGTGGCTCACGATTTCAACAACCAGCTCGCCGGAATAATGGGATACGCCGAAATACTGGCCACCAGGCTTGAGGATCCTGCTCTTGCAGGCTATGCCGGCAATATTGTCAAGGCTGCGCGGCGGGCTTCGGACCTCACCCAGAAGCTGCTTGCCTTCTCCCGCAAGGGGAAATTCCTTTCCACTCCTGTCAATATCCATTCCGTAATAAATGATGTTGTTGAAATGGCAAGGCGCAGCATCGACAGGAAAATAGAGATCAAGCAGATCCTGGAGGCGAATCCTTCGACGGTCCTTGGCGACATGACCCAGCTTCAGAACGCACTTCTTAACCTCGCAATCAACGCACGCGATGCAATGATGCCTGGTGGAGGGGAGCTTGTTTTTGCGACGAAGGCCGTCGAAATAAGGGATAAATCCCTGGATTCTGAACTTTCACAAGGGAAATACGTGGAAATCTGCGTCAGGGACACCGGTATGGGAATGACTGAAGATGTGCTGAAACATCTTTTCGAGCCGTTTTTCACTACAAAGGAGAAAGGTAAGGGGACCGGTCTGGGTCTTGCATCAGTTTTTGGGACTGTGAAGAACCACAAGGGGGCGATCAAGGTCTTCAGTTCTCCTGGGAAGGGCGCTTCATTCAAGATATATCTTCCGCTGCTGCCAGAGGATTTGCCGTCTGGAGGCAGGGAAGATGGCGCCCCATTGCCGCGGACAGGAGGGGCAAAGGTCCTTGTAATAGACGACGAGCAGGTTGTGGGCAGGATGCTTGAAGACATGCTCCGGCTGAACGGATACAATGTGGTATCCTACAATGATCCCGTAAAGGCTGTCGAGTATTACCGGCAATCCCATGCCGGCATTGATCTCGTGATACTTGACATGGTGATGCCGAGGATGAACGGACGGGAGCTCTTCATCGCATTGAAGGGGATAAACCCCCGCATAAAGGCGCTCCTTTCTTCAGGATACGGCATGGACGGCGAAGCCCAGAGAATACTTGACGAGGGAGTCATGGGCTTTGTCCAGAAACCCTATGAGATGAACGAGATCCTTCAGAAGATTTCTGAAACGCTGAAATAAGGACAAATCACCTGCTTTGCAGGGAGGATATGAACTCGTCCTGGTTTTCGACGACTGCTACTAGGAGGTCGCCGGCCTGCAGCTCGGTCTGGCCTTTCGGGACGATCAGCTCCTTGTGCCTGTAGATGGTGACGATATTGCAGTTCGGCGGAAGTTTCAGCTCGCAGATCTTCTTTCCGGCGGAGCTGTCCTCCAGATTCAGCTCATATTCGACGAATTCAGTCCTGGTGACCTTCTTGAACTTCAGCTTCTGGATGAACTGCTTCCGCTTCTCGCTCTTCAACAGCGCCTCGGAGTAGGCTGTGACAAGATCCCTGCGCCTGAGTACGCCCAGGCATTTCTTCCTGCCGGAATATTCGATGATTGGAATTGACTGGATGTCTTCTCCGCCGAGGATGAGCATGGCGTCCTCGAGGGTGTCCGAGGGATATGCGGTGAGGAGCTTCCTCGTGCAGATGTCCGCTACAATTCCGGTGTCCAGGAGATCCGTGCGCTTATATAGGTCCTGCAGGGTGACGATCCCGTAAAGGCCTCCGTGCGAGTCGACGACCAGCGAACGGCGGCTGTCGTTCTCGTGGAGGTAGGACTCGAGATCCCTGAGGGGCATGTATGCCGGGACGGTGAGGCACTTGTCTATCGGCAGCATCGCCTCCTCGACCTTTATCATTTCCAGGATGGGCTTGTTCTCAACGGAGGACACGTCTATACCCTTCGCCGCAAGCTGGCACGTGAAGATGCTCTCTTTGTTCAGCCATTCGGCGATGACGACGGCAATGACCGTCGCGAACATGAGCGGAAGGATGATCTGGTAGTTCCTGGTCATTTCAAATATGATGATGATGGCGGTGACAGGCGCACGGGCGGCGGCTCCGAACACCGCAGCCATGCCGACGATCGCGTAGACGCGGGGTTCTGTCACGAATTTCGGGAAGAGGTCTTCAACGATCTTTCCAAACGCGCCGCCTGTCATGGCGCCGATGAACAGGGCGGGAGCAAAGACGCCTCCTGAGGCGCCGGCCCCGATGCAGGTCGAGGTGCCTGCGATCTTCGCAAAAACAAGGATGAGGAGGAGGGGAAGTGTGAATTCAAGATCGCCGTTGAGCACCTTCTCCATCGCAGGGAATCCCGGACCGTACAGCTGTGGCAGGAAATAAAGGAGGAACCCGAACATCAGTCCGCCGAGCGCCGGCTTGAGCATTGTCGGAACCTTCGCCTTCTCGAAGGTCAGTTCCGAATAAAGGAGGGTCTTGATGAAGAGGACCCCCGCGATGGCGCTCACAATTCCAAGCAGCAGGAAAAGCGACAGTTCCCAGCTGGAACTCATCTGGAATGTTGGAAGGTTGATATGGAAGGCGGGATCGTCGCCCAGCATCGAACGGCTCACTACAGACGCCGAAACGGACGCCACGACGACGGAGCTGAATTCGCGGAGTCCGGCCCTGCGCATGATGACCTCCGTCACGAATATCACGCCTGCTATCGGCGCATTGAACGTCGCTGAAAGGCCTGCCGCCGCGCCGCAGCCGAGGAGGGTGATGGTCTTGCTCTCGTTGAGCCTCAGGAACTGTGCGATCGAAGAGCCTACGCCTGCGCCGATCTGGACGATCGGGCCTTCGCGTCCGACGGATCCGCCGGTGCTTATTGTAATTATGGATCCGATGGATTTCGCGAAGACGACTATCGGCCTGATGAGGCCGCGTCCGGCGGCGACCGTCAGGATCACGTCCGGTACGCCGTGCCCTTTGGCTTCCGGTGCGAGGAATCGGAATATCGGGGCGATTATAAGGCCGCCTAAGGCAGGCAGGAAAATATAGAGCCAGTTCCTCTCCATGGCCATTCCCTTGCAGAAATCCGTCAGCAGGAATATCGCCTTGATGAAATAGACTGCCAGCAGGCCTGTCGCAGTGCCGACGATCAGGGAGAATATGATCATGAAGGTGAAGTCAGCCTTCTTGATCTCGCTGATTATCCTGTTGAACAATATCTTCAGTTTTTCCATTGGAAGAGACTTTCATCCGTTACATATTTCCCATCTCCGAAGACGACGCCTTCCATTTCCAGGAACGCCTTTTTCATCTTCAGTCCGCCGCCGTATCCGCCCAGTGATCTATCCGAACTTATGACCCTGTGGCATGGTATGGCGATTGGGAAGGGGTTTGTGGCCATTGCTGAGCCGACGGCGCGGCTGGCGCCGGGGCTTCCAAGGTGCGCCGCAAGCTGTCCGTATGTGCTGACTTTTCCGCGCGGAACTGCGAAGTTCGCAAGAAGCGTCCGGCGCCGGAAGTCCGTGCAGAGGTCCAGTCTCAGGATATCGGTGGAGAATACGGTTTTTCCGCCGTTCAGATAATCCTCGAGCTTGTCGGCGTACTCGTTGATCTCGCGGCATGAGGAATTCCTGGAACCTGGGAAATCCCTTTTGATCTCCTTCCGGATCTCTTTTTCCGGAGCAGGCAGCAGGATGCCCAGTATCCCGGGCGAATCCATGTATGCCGACCAGACAACCGCCACGGTGCCGAAGGGGGTTTTCCGGAGACAGGATGAGAAAAGATCAGGTTCTGTTTGCAGCTTGGACATAATCATATCAATAAAACATGCATATGGGGAATTGTCAATTCAAGGAGATCTCCAAATTACTTTAAGAACATGCCTTGCGGCACTAACTACTGTGTGCGTGATATTGTTTACGGTAGGGCGCTTTCGCCGAAAGCGCCGCGGACGTCTCGGCGAGACGTCCCTACCCAGAGAATGTAAACGAATGGGTCAGCCGCCCGAACCGGAAGTGAGCTTAAAAATAGGAGGTCATTCTTCCGGGTCGGCTGCACCCAAGGGTTGGGCGGTCTTTCTTCCAAGTTCAAGGGCCGCGTTCCTCACTTCGGCCCACCATAATTCAGTGTTCCTGCAATTTCAATTTCTTAATAGCCCATTGAGCAGCGCCAACAACTACTGGATTCTTGCTTTCCATTGCCTTTTCCAGCACGGGAATGTGAGAAGGATTGCCTGTGTTGCCGAGTGCAATCGCCGCATTTCGGCGGAACACGTCCATATCCCGGATATAATTGTACATGATCGGACGGACCACGCCCTCGTAGTACTCTTCGTCGAGGAGCAAAATCTTCTCCAGATCGAAGTCTTTTTTTAGCTCTTCCAAGAACGGGTCTTTTTTCGATGCCTTCGCCAGCACTTTTTTATTTCGAGGGCAGGCGAGCTGACATTCATCGCAGCCATGAATTTTCGTGCCGAGGCGTTCATGCAATTCAGAGTTGGGGGCGCCAAGTATGTTGTTCATCAATACGCAATTCATCGGAAGCAGGCGTCCTTCCTGTTTTATTGCCTGAGTAGGACATGCCTTCATGCATTCCTGACATTTGGGTGGACAGTCGCAGGTTATGGTGGGTTCGTCGTATTCCAACACTGCATCGACCAAGAATGTATATAAAATTATGAATGAGCCATCTTCCTCC
>CAZDNQ010000303.1:0-6074 GCA_964506605.1 uncultured Victivallis sp.
CTATGCGGGTAGCCGCTTCGACGGCAAGCTCAACGCGTTTGTTGCGGATTTCGGCGCCGCGGCGCAGACCGTGCAGACCGGAGGCTCGAACTGGAATATCCTGGCCGTATCCAACGCTTCGGCGGGCGGAGTGAGCTTCACCGACGGATTCACTGCCGCACAGCTGAGATGCACGACTCCGGGAGCCACGCTGCTCTTCAAGGCCTACGCATCTTCCGCCGACACCTACACAGTCACAGATTCGAACGGCTTCTATATTTCCGGGTCGTCAGGGAACAATATCAAGCTCAGGCGCTATGGCGGCGTCGCCGGCGACCGCTGGATAATAAATCCGTCCACGCCGGACTGCCTGTGGTCGGTGGACTATGTAGACGTTGCCGATTCTGTCAATCTCGCGGCCAACCCGATATTCCCTTCTAACTACCTGGATTCCGGCAGCACGATCAACTGGTTCGCATACGACAGCAACAACAACGGGATTCCGGACACCTGGGAATATCTCTACTACAAGGGGCTGGCTTTCACCGCGACGGCAGATACAGATACGGACGGCCTGAACAATCTGCTTGAATATCTGCTCGGAACAGATCCGACAGTGCCGTTCGGGGCCGCAGGGACGATATGGGTTGATTCCCATACCTCCTACGGCACCAACAATGGTTCAGCGGCAAATCCCTACAAGTATCTGGCGGATGCGCTGGACGCCTCAAGCAACAAGACGATTGTAAGGCTGAAGCCAGGAACTTACACGCTTTCCAACTATTCGCTTACGAAAGATATCGCCATCAGAGGCGAGAGCCCCACGAACACCATAATAAAAGGGCCATCGCCGTATGGCACGACATCCGACAGCGGACAGATGCTGAACGTGAAGCAGAACACGGCATTTTCGCTGTCATACTGCACGGTGGAGCTGTACGGCGACCAGCAGCCTGTAATCTCATATGACGTCAACAAGAACAATAATTCCGTAACGTTCGAGAATGTCATATTCAGGGACAACAATACTGGTGCGAAACCGCTCATCGCGCCGAATCCCGACACGCAGAAGGCTACGGCGGTCTACATGTTCAACTGCCTGTTCTACAGCAATACTGCGGCATATGCGGCCGAACTCCGCGGCAACCCCCTCTACTGCTACAACAACACAGTCGTGGACAACACCGGCGGCGGCCTTCTCGCCAGCGGCATAGGCAACTCTTATGTCGCAAACTGTATTGTAAGGGGCAACAGCGGAACACAGATCTCGATGACCGCCCCGGGCTCCGCCACATACTGCAACGTGCAGGGAGGTTTCACAGGCACAGGCAATTTCAATATTGCCGAAACCTACATCGACGCCGCCGGCGGCAACTACAGGCTTGCAACCGGTTCGTATGGAATCGACAAGGGCACGCCGACCCTTGTATCCAACGACATCTCAGGTTTCGCGCGGCCGTATCCGTCAACCGCTCCCGATGTCGGGGCATATGAGTACCAGGCGAACGATACCGACGGCGACGGCCTCACTAACGCGCAGGAGAGCTCAGCCGGCACAAATCCGGCCAATCCCGACACCGATGGTGACGGATACACTGATTATTACGAGGTCAACATCTCACATACCGATCCGACCAAGGTGGACACCGACGGCGACCTGATTGCCGACAGCGACGAAAGCAGGCTCACCACCAATCCGCTCGTTTTCGACGGCCAGATGAAAAACGCACAGCACAGGGCCAACCTGTACAGCGAAGGCTTTGAAAGCGACACCGACTATCCCGCAGGCCCCTTCGCCAACTCCATTTGGGGCTCAGCGGCGACATACAGCGGCAACATCCTGGTAGAGAACGTCGGAGCGGCCGCATATGACGGCGTCAAGGTTGTAACCATGAAGGGGCAGACCCCGGAAAGCACTCTCGTAAGCTTCATTGAGAGGAACGGCCTTCCTGAGTGGTGGATTGCCACATCCTTCAAGATCCCGCGCGCCAAGCTTCCTACCAACGTCGATGAAGCCATGAACATCGGCGGAATATACTTCACCGTCGACTCCAACGGCTACTTCTGCGTCTACAACGGCACGACAGAGCAATGGATGGCGGATCCCCAGCTGATCCCCGTCGGCGCATGGACCCGCGTATACATCCACCGCAACCATGCCGCAAAGACTGCGGACGTGTGGCTCGACATAAACAAGTCCGGATCTCCGTCCAGGATATTCACCGCCGTCCCGGCCTCCGGTCCTGAACTCGACAACTACATCAGGATCAGCATCTCAAGCGTCCAGGAGTTCGATGTCCAGTTCGACCGCATGGACGGCTGGCCGTACAGCACATTTCCACCGTTCTGAAGAATGCACCAGCCGTCCTTTCCCGACTAAATCCCCAAGGATCAATGCGGCGCTCCTTACCGGGGCAACTGATGCATTACCCAACGAGTGAGAATCACTCTTATTTATCTCTTATTTCCCTTGACTTTTCCCGTGGTTATTGCTATAATACACCAGAGAGTGAGGAATAAATAATGCCATTGAGCCTGGGAATCTTAAAATCAGCCATGAGGCTGGGATTTTCTTCTGCGCACACTGCGCGGCCTGCCCCCTCTTTCCCTGTCAGGATGCTTTGTACTTCATTTGCGATTTTCGCAATTGCCGTCCTGACAACGAATACGGTGCAAGCTGCGCCGAGGACGGCAAGCGTATCAGGCGACTGGAACAACACGAACACCTGGGGTGGTTCATCTGTTCCAGGGGCTGCGGATTCTGTGACCATCAACGGCGGCATAACAGTCACTGTACCGGACGGATATGCCGCTCGATGTACAACAATTAATTTTACCAATGGCAGTGCATCTGCTTCCATTGTTCTCGCCACCAGCACATCATCCCTCACCGCAAGCGGTGCAGTAACCATTCCGCGTCCGGCAAACGGCAGCACCAACACAATCAATGTGGATTCGGGAACTTTTTCGGCATTATCCATCGCCCTGCAGGGATCTTCAGGAACCAGGGTGACACAGATCCTTATATCAACTGGAACAGCAACTGTTTCCGGCAATATCACATCTGCAAGCACTGGTTCAAGAATAACGTTCTCCGACGCGGGGATTTTGAATGCAGGCGGAACTTTCATGAGCGGAACAAAGGGAACATTCACGGCTTCCACAGGCACTGTCAATTTCAATGCCGCAGGCGCACAGGCGATCGCTCCTTTCGCCTACACGTTCAACAATGTCACGCTCTCCGGAAGTGGTGTGAAGACGACCACCAACGCAACGGTCAACGGCATCCTTTCGATGGAAGGAACAGCCACAGCTTCCGCCGCTCCGGCGTACGGTGCCAATGCAACTCTTCAATACAATACTGCCACTTCACGTACTGCCGGTCCGGAATGGCTTACCCCGTTTGCTGGAACCGGCGGCGTGATCATAGCCAATACCGGAACCATAACCCTGGATGCCGCGAAAGTGCTCAACGCCTCAGTTCCCCTGACCATCAATAACGGCGCATCCTTGAATACCAGCACGTACAATATGACTGTTGGCGGCGACCTAGTCAATGGCGGGACATTCACTGGTGGCGCAGGCACTGTCGGAGTCACTGGGAGCCTCACCAACAATGGAACATTCAATGCCGGAGCCGGGGCGATAACCGTCGACACGGATTTCAGCAACACTAATATCTTCAAAGCATCCGGAGCTTTGAACGTCACAGGTAATTTCTCGAACACCGCCGGGACATTCACTGCAAACGCATCCACCATCACCATAAACGGCAGCTGGACGGGCGGAGGCACTTTCACAAAAGGAACTTCTTCAGTGGTCTTTGCCGGTGGAGCGACATCGACAATCAACGGCAGCAACTCATTCAACAATCTGACTTGTACCACTGCAAGCAAGACCATACAGGTCGCGCAGGGCACGACGCAGACGGTAAGCGGACAGTTCCAGATCGACGGCGGAGCCGTAGGGACACGGGTGACTCTGGCTTCGACAGGCGGAGCCGGTACAACCTGGAATCTTGTGCTCAACGGCACATACTCATGCCAGAACCTTGCCGTGCAGGGATCAAACGCCTCCGGTACGGTTTCTTTTCCAATAAATCCAGCCGGTTCACTGGACAATGGAAACAATACAAACTGGTTCCCTCCTCACGCCGTCACTTATAACGGAAACGGCAATGACGGCGGGACGGCTCCGGTTGATGGCAGCAGCCCTTATCTGTATGGCACCACGGTAACAGTGCTTGGCAACTCGGGAAACCTTACAAATACCGGTTATCTCTTCAATGGATGGAACACCGCCTCTGATGGCAGCGGTACCAGCTATTCCCCCGGAGCGACTTTTACAATGGGGCAAACAGCAGTCACCCTTTATGCAAAGTGGATAGTGCCTGCATTTATTGTTTCGGGAACGATTTATACGGATGAAAACAAGACTACTCCCATAGTTGCAGGTAAAAAGGTATCTCTTTCAGTAAACGGAGCGGCCGTCTCCACATTCCTTACAAAAGCAGGAGGCACTTTTACTTTTGGCCTTGTAACCGCCCCAAACCCAAACGACGTACTGCTGGTCTACCTCGACGGAGAAACGGAAAAAGCATCTCTTGTCACCATTACCGACGGCATAACCAACCTCACAGGCGCCAACCAACTGAAACTCGTGACCGGCAAGATCATACTTGAACACCAGACAGGAACTTCTATTACAAATACTAATCTTGATGTGATCGGCGCTGTTTCCGCAACCAATGACGACGGCATTACAATTGCAGGCGGAAATGCGACGTTCATTGCCGGAAGGGAAGTCTGGATCTCCACTGGAAAGACATATGCGCCCGGCGGTACAGTAAGCGCGGCCGACATGCATGTGTCAGGCACGTTCAATCCTGCGGCATCGGCTGTCACGCTCACAGGCGCCCTGAGAAATGACGGCTCCTACTCCGGGACAGGTGCAATACTGGTCGGCGGAAGCTGGACAAACAGCGGAAGCTTCACAGGAGGCGCTGGGACAATCGGAGTCACCGGCAGCCTGTCCAACAGCGGCACGTTCACCGCCGGAGCCGGAGCGATAACGGTCGGCACCAACTTCAGCAATACAAACACCTTCAATGCATCAGGCGCGCTGAACGTCACTGGCAACTTCTCCAACACCGCAGGGGCTTTCACGGCCAATGCGTCAACAATTACCGTGAACGGCAACTGGACGGGCGGCGGCACATTTACGCCGGGAACATCCACTGTCGTATTCGCGGGAGCCGGAACATCAGCCATCAGCGGGAATACGACCTTCTATAATTTCACATGCAACACCGCAAGCAAGGCCTTCACTTTCGCAACAGGAAGCACGCAGACGATATCAGGTCTCTTCAAGATTGACGGTACAGCCTTTGGAACCAGGATTTCACTTGCGTCTTCTGGCGGTTTTGGCACCACCTGGGGTCTTGTATTCAACGGAAGCTATGACTGCCGCTATATTGCCGTCCAGGGCTCTACCGCTTCTGGCACCGCCTATCTGCCGGTAAATCCGGTCGGATTCAAGGACAATGGGAACAACACCAACTGGTATGACCCCGAACTTCCTGCGGAAATGCTTTTCTATGACAACTTTGAAACTTCAACCCTTGCCTCTTCTCCGCCGAACAAGGCATCCTCGAACTGGACTATAAATACCGCTAGCTGGCTTAACCAGGCATCAGCTGTCGTCAACACGCAGAATCACACTACAGGCGGTTCAAAGTCCATGTATTCCTCCGGGGGCCCCTCGGGACAAGGAATCGGCGCATGGAACTATCCGGCCTGGGGACCCGCTACAAACTGTACTGCGGAGGGGTGGTTCTACGATGACATGCAGAACGATAAGATGCAGTGGTTTTTCCTTGACAATGCTGCCGGTTCCCAAGGCATAGGCGTGCTTGTCGACACCACCAAGAGCACAACTAAATACCGTTACTGCAGATATAATTTCGGAGGAGGCACGATATATACTGACTCGTATATAGACAGGTCTCTCGGCTGGCATAAAGTCAGGGTCGTCCATACAAACGGCACATGCGAGCTCTATCTTGACGAAGCTCTCCTTATGACAGCCGACGGATT
>CAZDNQ010000304.1:0-1441 GCA_964506605.1 uncultured Victivallis sp.
TTCAAGCGCCTGATCACGTTTGCCAAGGGCAAGTTCGACAAATCCGCGGTTATAGACATACACCTCGTTTCCGGGCTCCAGCCGGCAGGCATGTGTGAATTGCTCAAGGGCCTGCTGGTTCTTGCCGGTCCTGCTCAGGAGGTTGCCGTAGTTGTTGTGGAGCGCCGCGGATTCCGGGGAGACCGACAGGCCCCGCACGAATATTTCAGAGGCCTTCCCGTACTCGCCGGTGTCACTGTACGCCGCACCGAGATTGATCAATGCCGTGATGTGCCACGGGTTGCATTCGAGCACCTGATTCAGGCATTCTATCCCCTTCTCCGGCTGTTTCAGTGAATTATATGCCCGGCCCATGTATGAATACACGATCCTCCTGGTAGGATCGTATCTCAGCACCATCTCAGCGTTGCGGATCACATCTTCGAACCTGGACTCGTCCGCCGCCCGCGCCATCATCAGGAAACACTTGTCCGCCTCAAGCCTGCGCATGCCCAGGAGTACCGCAGCCGCCGCGAGAAGGACTGCGGAAATTTTGACGGCTGGCGACAGCCATTCGTTCCGGGGTCTGAAATGAATTGTCCTTATACCGCCGGAACAGACAAGGAGCCCTGCCGCTACAAGCGCCACATATGCAGGATGCACCGCCCTTGATGCAGGAAATCCGAAGAAGGATACGACCGCATAGCAGGCAAGCGAAGCCGTGAGCGCAAGAGGCATGATCTTCGACTCATCATTGCTGCTACGTATTATGGCATTCCAGGCAACCATCGCCACCACAACGAGAAGGGCCGCCATGAGCAGGAAACCAACCGCGCCAAGCTCCACCAGGACCTGCAGGTAGTCGTTGTGCAGGTTCAACAGCTGCTTCTTCTCGCCGGACATTCCGTCGTATATGGCGCTCCGGTGGTATCTGGGATATTCTATCTTGATATTGCCGATTCCAACCCCGAGTACAGGCCTGTCCTTCGCCATCACAAGCCCGTTGCGCCAGGCGGCGAGCCTGAAATAGACCGATTCAGGCTCCTGTTCCTTCGTAATCTCTGCTTTATCCCCTTCTGCAGTCTTCGAGACCGCAGCCTTGAACTTCTCCGCGGTATCAGACGACGATATGAATATCTTCCTGAGCTTGCCCGGATCAAACCCCTTGGGTGTAAGGCATGCCCCGGCGACAAATACTATTGCAATAAGGCCCAGCACTGCAAGGTGCCGCTTGTCCAAGGTTCCGCGGACAAGCCCCCGGATCCCTGGCAGAGCTGCAATTATCAGCGTCGCCGCCGCGACAACTCCGACCGCCAGCAGGCAGCTCCTGGTGAACGCATAGAAGAGGAAGAGGAGCATCGCCTCGATCCCAAGGGAGGCGAAAAGCATCCGTTTCCAGCCTTTCTCAATTAAGAGGAGTCCGAATCCGAGCGGCAGGCATATGACGATGAATTCCGAGGCG
>CAZDNQ010000304.1:1451-6059 GCA_964506605.1 uncultured Victivallis sp.
AGGCGACATTGCGGTTTGCGAAAGTCGCGGCAGGCGGATATTCCTGCGGAAATATGCCGAGTCCGAAGAGATATTGCAGTATCCCTATTGCCGCGGCGACGGCTCCGGAAAAGAACATTGCACGAAAAAGCTTATCTGCCGCCTTGGCGTCCCTGAAAAGGGCGATTGCGACCATCATCAGCGCCGCTGCGGAGGTCAGCTGCAGGAATATCGCGAGCCCGTCGAACAAGTTGCATGCCCAGGAGAGAGACAGCAGCATCCAGCAGAGGAAAGCAGACGCTGCAAGCAGAAAGTTCCTTTCCGGCAGCACGAGCTCCGAGCGTCCGAATATCCTGAACGCGAGATATGCCGCGAATCCCGCAGCCCCGGCTTCAAGAAAAACCGCCTGCACAAGGTTCGAGTAGTCATAGAGATAAGGGAAGATTGCGAGAGGGAGGATGAATACGAAGATGAGAAACAGCTTTCCAGGATAGGGATTCTCCCCGACCACGGAAACCACCTTCGGCTCATCACGCCCATGACTTTTCTTTTTTGTCAACCGTCCCTCCCCACTCTTCCAATCATCCAATCCCTCAATCTTCAAATCACCCAGTCTTCTTAGTCTACATCCCCCTTCCCTATTTGCAAAAGCAGGTTCACACCGTATTTTTAGTGCCTGTGAAAAACTCATATATATCTATATTGTTTTTCCTGCTGGCAGCTGAGATTCTCAGCATCTCCGCATTTTCCCAGGACAAGAAGGTCGCCGACCAGATCAAGGCGGAAAAAGGCGCCGACGCCGTCACCGCCGCCGGCAAGACCGCCCCAGCTCCCGTCGACCAGGACGCGCCATGGGTCGCCGTACACGACTTCTCAATAGATCCCTCGCTTGCCGACTGGGGTCTGAACGGCTGGGATCTCGCGGAGAAGTTCGAAAACGAACTCACGCAGAAGGCGCCCTACCGCATGATCACCCGTGCGAAGATCGCAAAGGTGCTCAAGGAGCAGAAGGTCAGCGCGAGCGGTTCACTTGAGGCCTCGAAGTTCGGCGCAATGGTCGGCGCGGACTACATCGTCACCGGCCAGATAGACAAGAAAGGCAGCAAGCTCACACTGATCTCCAAGCTAATAGATGTCAAAAGGGAGACCGGCAAGATAGTGAAGAGCTATGACTGTTCGATGCGCCTCGCCGGCGACAAGGAGTGCCTTTCCTGCGTCCAGGGCCTTATCGAAGTGCTCTCCTCCAGGCTTTCAATGAGCCCGGGAGACAATCTCGACTACGGCATCGCAAGGATCAAGGATGGCAATTACGAGGAGGCCGCCGAAGCCTTCAATGAAATAGAAAAATCCATCCCGCTGGATGGAATAAAAAAACTCATGGAGGCCCATGGCAAGGCGGAGCCCATTCCGCTCTCCAGGGATCTGAAGACTCCTGGAAACTATCTCGACTACGGTCTTGCAGAAATGAAAAAAGGCAACACAAAGGAGGCTGTTTCGGCGTTCACGAGGCTGAAGGAGTCCGGCGCGACCACCGAGATAAGGAACTTCCTCGAGCTGCATGACGCCCTGAAGAAGGTCGAGGCGAAACTCAAGGAACAGCAGGACAAGCTGAAGGCCGTACTCACCGAGGCCGACAGGCTCTACCTGCAGGCAAAGGCCGCCCAGGACAAGGCCGAAAGCGAAATGACTCCCGGCGAACTCTGCGACAAGGCGCTCACCCTCCTCGACTCGATGCTGGCCGACAAGAACAACTTCCTGGCGGATGACAAGAAGATCGAAGTCGAGGATATGATAAACAAGATCAAGTCGTTCAAGACCAATGTCGCAGGCGGGCCTGTCCCAGGGAGGAAATGGACCGTGCCCGACCTGAAGATGCAGTTCATGCCGATCGCCCCCGGCGCATTCAACATGGGATATCCGGACGCCCCGAAGGACGCTGACAACCGCATGCACCAGGTGACGCTGACAAAGCCCTTCTGGATAGGCCAGCATGAGGTGACCATCGCCCAGTTCCTCTTCTTCCTGCAGAATCCGAACGGCGATCCGAACGAGCCGAAGAAGGCCGACCGCGACAAGGAGATCTCCTGGACAAACGAGTACTGCCCAATCACCAAAGATTACAAGATGAAGGATGGCGCTTCTGAATTCTGGGGCGACGATAACCAGCCCATGGTCGGAGTCACCTGGAAGGCCGCGGACCTGTACTGCAGATGGCTGACGAAGCGCGAAGCCCTCGCCAAGCGGCTTCCCGCCGGCTACGAATACCGCCTGCCGACAGAGGCAGAATGGGAATATTCCTGCCGCGCATCCACGTCCAGGGACAGGATCCCGCCATCCACCGCATACTGTTTCGGAGACGATATCGGGGCGCTTGCGGACTTCGCATGGTTCAAGAGCAACGCCGCAGGCAGGACCAGCCCGGTCGGCAAAAGGAAACCGAATGTCTGGGGACTCTACGACATGCATGGCAACGTCTGGGAATGGTGCTATGACTGGTACGGCGGCCCATATCTGGACATCGAGGTCAAGGATCCGAAGGGCGCGGACGCATCTGAAGATAATTTGAAAGTCCTGCGCGGCGGTTCGTTCATGAGCGAATCCGGCGACCTGACAAATGCGAACCGCTATTCGCTGGACTGCAAGGCCTCTAAGAAGAATGTGGGATTCCGCGTGGTATGCGGCCCGAAGCTGTAAGAAAAACTGAATATCGAATATTGAACAAGGAATAACAAATTACGAACAATGAATAAAGAATTTCGAATTGACGCAGATATTTCCATAACTAAAGAAACGGCTCGGACAAGCCTCGCCCTCCAAAAGGAGTATAACATTGGAGGGTTTTGCTTGTCAAAACCGCAGTTTTGAAATTGCTTCAGTTGCGCAGGCCAGGCTTCGTTGAAGCCGGCCCATATGGAATTCAAGAGCTGCAGGCATAACGCCGGCGCTCCATAATATATAAGGAGAACAGATGAACGCAGGAAACAAGATCCGCTGGGGCATTATCGGTGCAGGCGGTATCGCCAAGGCTTTCGCAAGAGGTGTCCAGCATTCCAAGACCGGCGAAATGATTGCCGTCGGAAGCAGGAGCCAGGACAAGGCCGAAGCTTTTGGAAATGAAATAAACGTTCCACGCCGCTACGGTTCCTACGAGGCGCTCCTGGCCGACAAGGACGTGCAGGCCGTCTATATAGCCACACCGCATCCGATGCATGCAGAATGGGCGATCCGATCCGCCGAGGCCGGCAAGCACATCCTCTGCGAAAAACCCGCCGCCCTCAACTACTACGAGCTCATGGCGATGATCGAGGCCGCCAAGGACAACAACGTCTTCTTCATGGAGGCGTTCATGTACCGCTGCCATCCGCAGACTAAAAAGCTCGTTGAACTGCTCCGCGAAAAAATCATCGGAGACGTCCGCGTCATCCAGGCGACATTCAGCTTCCACGCCGGATTCAACGCCGAAGGCCGCCTCTTCAAGAACCAGCTCGGTGGCGGCGGGATCATGGACGTCGGCTGCTACTGCACCACGATGTGCAGGCTCATTGCGGGCGTCGCGCAGGGAAAGGATTTCGCCGAACCGATTTCTCTTAAAGGCTTCGGCCATCTTGGCGCATCAAACGCCGACGAATGGGCGACAGCCACCGCCAAGTTCGACAACGACATCCTTGCGAACCTCGCGACCGGCGTCTCCCTCAACCAGGAGAACGTCGTCAGGCTCTTCGGCTCCAATGGAAACATCATGATCCCCTCGCCGTGGGTACCGTCGCGCGAAGGCGGTTCCACGAAGATAATCGTGAAGCGGAACGACGAGAAGGAGCCGCGCGAAATCGAAATCAAGACCGATGAATGGCTCTATGGCCTCGAGGCCGACACCGTCGCTGCGAACATCGCAGACGGCGAAGCCAAATTCCCCGCAATGTCGCACGCTGATTCCCTCGGCAACATGAGGATGCTCGACATGTGGCGCAGCGAGATCGGACTCGTCTACGATGCGGAAAAACCGGAAGTCTTCACGAAGCCCGTGCACAGGCGCCTTCTCGCCGTGAAAGCTGACTCCAAGATGAAATACGGCACGCTTCCCGGACTCGACAAGCAGATCTCGCGCCTCGTCATGGGCGTCGACAACCAGACCACGTTCCCGCATGCCGCAGTCATATTCGACGACTTCTTCGAACGCGGCGGCAACTGTTTCGACAGCGCCCACATCTACGGCGGCGGAAAATGCGAGAAGGTGCTCGGTGAATGGATCAGGTCGCGCAACATCCGCGACAAGGTCGTCATACTCGACAAGGGCGCGCACACGCCGAACTGCACTCCGGAAGGCATAACCGGCGAACTGATGATCTCCCTTGGCCGCCTCAAGGTCGACCACCTCGACATCTACATGATGCACCGCGACAATCTTGAAATACACGTCGGCGAATTCATCGACGTCCTGAACGAGCATGTGAAGGCGGGCAGGATCAAGGCCTTCGGCGGCTCCAACTGGAGCATCGACAGGGTGAAGAAGGCGAATGCATATGCAAAGCGCAAAGGTCTCATGGGCTTCTCCGCTGTCAGCAACAACTTCAGCCTGGCGCGCATGGTCAAGCCCGTCTGGGACGGCTGCATCGCCGCTTCGGATACCGA
>CAZDNQ010000305.1:0-6054 GCA_964506605.1 uncultured Victivallis sp.
CGGCCTTGACGAGAAATTCCAGGAGCTTGCATTTGTACTTACGCGTCTCGCCCGTTGCTATCTCGGCACTACGGCTGCGCCGCACCAGGTTGAGACCAGCTTCTATGGCAGGCTCAGGCAGTTCGGCAAATGGATGCAGGGGCCGATCGTCGCCGGCATTGCGCCGGAATTCGACCTGTATCTGGATGCCGCCGATGCCGAAGCCTTCCTCAAGGACCGCGGCATCGTGTTCATCAACAGGGAGCCCGACGACACCAAGCAGTACGGCGAGGCGATGACCATCGATCTTTTCGAGGGGACCAGCACGATAAGGAAGGTCAGCGTACGCGGGACGATAACCGAGAACAACCTGATGATTTCCAGGGTGAACGACTTTGACAAGCTCTATCTTGAGCCCAGCGGCAACAACCTGTTTGTAGAGTACAAGGATCAGCCCGGAGTCATCGGGAAGATCGCGAGCCATCTCGGCAAGAACAAGATCAACATCTTAGACCTCAGGGCTCCGCAGAACATAAGCGGCGACAAGGCGCTTGCGGTCATGAAGACAAATGTCCCGGTACCTGATGAGATGCTCAAGGAGATCAAGGAGCTTGTGAAGGCCGAGGCGGCATTCAATTTCATATACTGATTCGTCAGCTGATGCTTCAAGGACGGCGCCGGGAAACCGGTGCCGTCTTTTTTTATCTTCTTGCGATGATGAAGAGGAAGATGGCTCCGCCTACCTGGTAGATGACATTCGGTATCCATATGAGGAGCTCGGGGTGAAGCGTCGGTTTTGAATATAGGGCGGCAAGAATCATTATTGAGATGAAATACGCGCCGGCGAGAGTGACGCTGAGGAAAAGTCCTACGGATGTCTCCCTCCTTGATGTCCTGATTGCCAGAGGCATGCCGAGGAGCAGGAACGCTATCGGCGATATCGCGAGGGCGATGCGCTGGTTGAACTCGACTTCGAGCCTGGTGATCTCCTCCGGCTTGCTCGTGTATAGTCCGCGCTTCTTGTAGAGGATGGTCCTGCTCACAAGCTCGTTGGAAGTCAGGTACTGCGGCTTGTCCCCGACCTTTATGGCGTTGAACTTGTGGCCGTAGTCTATGGAGAAATCAAGCTGCTTGGCCGAAGTCCTGCGGAGCTGTTTCTCCTTTTCATCGTTCACCTTGATCAGCGCATCGAAGAGGATGATGTTCATTATCTTCTTCTCCTCGTCCACGGTGATTTTGCCGCTCTTGGCGGTAATGTCCTGCTCCCAGTTGTCGAGATTCCTGGAAAGTATGTAGACCTGGACATTCTTGATGTCGTTCTTCTCGTTCTTGTCCTCTATATAGATGTTGTAGTTCTCGTATTGCACCGGCTTGCCGGGCTCGAGAAGCGCGGTCGGGGTCTTTGTGGCGGCATATCTGAGGATGTCCTTCGCCTTGTTGGAATAATATGGAGAGAGGTCCATCTGCAGATAGACGCAGAGGCATGTAAGGCCGAAGGTCAGCACTATTATCGGGGAGATGATCTGGAGGATGGATATGCCGCATGCGCGCATGGCGGTTATCTCATTGTTGGCGGACATCCTTCCGAATACGAGCATTGTCGCCACCAGGATGCTGAACGGTATTGTCAGGGAAAGCGCTGTCGGGACAATGTAGAGCAGGAAGAGCCCCGCCGCCTCAATGGGGATTCCCTGCGTGAGGGCCTGGAAAACCTTTATCAGGTGGGTGCCCATCAGCCCGAACGTCATGACAATTACGGACATGATGCCGGTAACCACGAAATCCCTGGTTACATAGATGTTGAGAATTCTCATTCAAAAGCCCGGTTAAAAAGTCGGCTGCGGAAAATCCGAAGCGCCTTCGTCTGAAGGCTTGTTTTTACCGCCAGGCCCCATGTTGCCGCCAGGTCCCATGTTGCCTCCCTGGCCTTGCCCTCCAGGACCGCCCTGGCCACCAGGACCTTGTCCTCCGGGCCCCTGTCCCTGTCCGAAATCAGGCATCATACCGTATTTCTGCTGGAACTCCATGACTTTCTTCCTGAACTCCTGGTGCATCTTCTTGAGTTCATTGAGATCCTTTATCATCTGCTTGGCGTCATCCTCGGTAAGATCCTTTTTCTGGCCCTGGCCCTGGCCCTGGCCCTGACCCCCGGGGCCCATATTCCCGCCGGTACCGCCCTTGCCTGGCTTCGCGTCGGCGGCAAACGAAATATTGGCAACTGATAAAACCAGTATCACACCCAGGACAATTGAGAGGGCGAATAGAAGTTTTTTCATGTTTTCTCCTCGTGTATTGATTTATTTCCAGCGCTTAATCTTAAGCCGGAAACTGTTTTTTTCAAACTGAGCCGGGGAAAAACACGGCAAATGGTGTCTATTGAAGGAGTGTGTAAATGCATGCCGGATGATTTGATGAAAGAGGGGGAAAGTCATGGGGATCGTAGTGCGAAGATGGTTTTCAAGGTTGAGAGTATATGTGCTGATGGCCATTTTGCCGCTTCTAATGCTTCCAGAGCTGCCGGCGCAGGAGGACTCTGCTTCCGATGCGGTCATAGACTGCCAGCAGGCGCTGCAGTTCCGAAAAGTGGCGAACGGCGAGTTTCCAGAGGATGTCCTGGTGCAGGCGATAAGGCTCCCGGCGGAAGGGCGTGTCTCCGGAGACGAGGCGCAGGCGGTTTCAAGACTCTTCGGGCAGCTTGGAGCGGACAAGTTTGAGGAGCGCGAGGCTGCAACTGTCGAACTTATGGAGAAGCACATGGCGCCTTCAAACCTGCGCGCCCTGCTTAAGAAGACGAAGGATCCGGAGGTGGCCGGCCGCGCGAGGAAGATCCTTGCCAAGTGGAAGGAGAAGGATCCGTCCAGCGACTACAACTATAAATTTAAAATGTGGATTAACTGCCCTTCCAGCATCGCAAAGCTCAAGACCTTCCCGGATGTCAACAGCCAGGCGCAGAAGAACAATAAGCACCAGGCGATGTATGATGCCTGCAGGTCCCTGGACCTTGGCGACTTCCCCCAGGCCGACAGGACTCGCGCAGTGGTATACTGGCTCGACGAGATGCTGGCGAAGAACCAGTCCATGTCCTCGTTGTTCTTCAGGCAGCTTAAAAAGGATGAATGGAATGACGAAACCCTGCAGTCCGCAATAGCCAGGGCCTTGCAGAACGAGGGGAACGCCTTCTATGGCAATGATTTCGAGGAGCTGGTTTTCAATGTCCCGGAGGATATTGATCTGAAAGAGGTCAGGCCTCTCCTCCCTGTAGCCGGCAAACGGAAAGGTGCGATTGCTGCGCTGCTTGTCAAGACAGGTGACAGGCAGGCGCTCCCTGCATTCATCGAGCTTCTGAACCAGGAATGGACGTCCCTCAGCGGTATTGAGAAGGGGAAGGTACAGGGCGGAGGCCATGACATGTATTTCTGCCCCTTTCCGTATTTCGAGATCATGAAGCAGCCGGCGTTCAAGAAGTTCGCACCGGAAATTCTCAAGGGAATAGAAGGGAAGTTTGCGGATGACCGGATAGCGATACATGACGCCTATCTGAAACTGGTTGGCTTCCTTGCAGATACTGATCCGGGGATGGAGCTGCTTGTGAAGCTGAGCATGCACAAATGTCCACAGACCGCGCTCGCCGCCTGTCTAATCATTCATGCGAGGGACGGGAAAGATGCAGTTCTTGAAAATCTGCTGGCGGCAATGGAGGCGGCATCGCCGCAGGATGTGATGAACAACCATGCGGAATTCGCAGACCTGATCCGCAGGCTCCGTGGAAAGATGATGCTTGGGCAGGAGAAGTCCGAATACTACAGGAACTTCATCCGGGAGGCCGCATCTGCCGCGATGGGGAAAGTCATTGCGGCGGCGCCAGACTATTCCCAGAAGAACGCCCTTGAATTCTATATTGATGAACTGGTGCCTTTCGGACTCGTGTCCCCCGACAGGGGGAAGCTCATCGGAATGCTTGCCGCGTATGACAAGTTCGAATGGTGGGCATACCCGGAGACGGCTGTCCGCTTCCTGGTCCATGATGCGATGAGCAAAGGCGATCTGAAGGAACTGACGGATCAGCTCGTGGCGCTGGCGTCGGTACCGGGGGCGACTTTGGGCGAACTGTCGCTGTTTGCGGATTTCGCAATGATATCCGGACAGCTTACGGCGCTTGAAAAGATGAAGGACGGTCTTAAGAAACTGCTTGCAATCCACGAGGACAAAAAAACCTGTCCATCCCAGATAATAAAGGCGGCATGGATGCTGGATCCCGATATGCTTCTGAACTCGCCTCAGACTTTCGAATGGGGGCCGAACTTCCTCCTTCTTTACAGGAAAGATTATGATTACGTGAAGATCGCGTCGAAGATAGACAGCCAGCCAAATCCATGGAAGGGGAATTTCTTCCGCCTGTCATACGGACTTGAAGGTGGCGACCTTGCAGCCCTGAGTGAAAACAAGGAATATGAGTTCTTCCAGGTGCTGTCGGAAATGGCCTGGAAGAACCCGCCGTCGGAGGAGATCATGAGGGGCAAGCTGGTTGAACTCTCCGGGAAGCTGATGAATGCGGAATATTCCTGGCAGACCAGCGAGTTCCTGAGGAACATTCCGGAGCTGATCGGAAAGTTCAAGATAAGGACCGGTGGAGCGGACAAGGTCAACCCGATACTGCTTCTTGCCGATGCCGAGATCTCTTTCCGGAATGGCGATGCCGCCGCCTATAGGGATAAAGTTGACAGAGCTTTGAAGGAGCCGGGGCTGAACATGTCGGAACAGCTGCGGAACGATATCGCCAGGCATGAGATGGTGTTGGATCTTCTGTCAGGAGTGATCGGAGACGATGCCAGGAAGCGGAGTTCGTCTGCAAGGAGGAGTGAAGTATTTGCAGACATGCATAAATACGTGAGCATTCTCTATGAGAACGGCTTTACGGAATTGGCGCGGGAGCTCCGCAGGCTTGCCCGGGAGCTTGATGTATATAACAAGTGGGATTATTCGGAATGCTGTCTTTGCTGGGCGTGGAACGAGGCGATTGCAGGAAACCGGGACGAGGCGGTCGGCCTTGTTGAAACCGCGCTTTTCAACGCCCGTTCAAGACAGGCCTGCGATTATGCGGTCATGCTTCATAAATGGCTGAAGGATGATTCGGTGGAGTTCCGTGAATTCCTGAAGGTGCTCGCCATGAAAAATGATTTTACGGGCAGGGGCGATTATGCATTGGCGCTTGCGAAGTTCGCGGAAAAGGCGGCTGACAAGGACATGAAAGCGCTGTCGGCGTTCATGGCTGGGCGCATTGAAGCAGCTCTGAAGAAGGATGTAGGCGGAATTTGGAAGATTGGCGCGGAGGCAGGAGGGATGCACAGCGGGTACTGCAGGGAATTCCTGTCGGCTGTTCCTGAAAAGGAGGAGAAGTTCATTGTCTCCTCAAGCTGGTATTCGCGGGATTCAGCGCATGGGGAAATGACTCCTTTCACGAACTCCTTCGGCATATGCTACAAGTCGGACAAGTCCTGCCTCCCGGTAAAGAGCACGGAATGGATTGGACCATATGGAATAATGTCCTCGTTTGAGGAGCTGCAGTATTTCTGCGATGGTTCCGGCTGGTGGATAAGCATCAGGGAGCAGGCCAAGGCATGGGTTCCCGGCGAGTGGTCCGTGTTCATAAGATATGATGACGTTGTCGAATACCACCAGCACAGTCTTCTGCCGTACACGCGGTGTACGAGGAAATGATTTCCTGGATTCACCGCCTCGCAATTGCCGGTCTTTCCAACAGAGCCGGTAGCTTTATCAGCTCGCCATAAGAGGTATGGATAAGCCTCCCAAAAAAACTTTAATTTTTTCTTGGAGTACGTATTGACACGTGCATTAAACCGGTTATACTATTGTTAAATCGGTTATAAGAAGGACGGGGGTTTTGTGGCGGCTACTCTTAAGGATGTGGCGAAAAAGGCAGGTGTCTCCATAGTCACCGCCAGCAGGGTATTTAATGAAAATGAATCGGTGAAGCCCGCCTTCAAGAAGAAAGTGATGGATGCCGCGAAAGCCCTTAACTATACACCGAACCTTTTGGCCAGGGGATTGGCGAAA
>CAZDNQ010000306.1:0-6052 GCA_964506605.1 uncultured Victivallis sp.
AGAACTCCCCTCTTGGCGAACTCAAGCATGAAGGTTATGGCGGCAGGGATGTCGCTGCCATTGACGGAATGTTCAAGGAGCTATACCAGAAGAATCCGGCGGACATAATCCTCATCCACTCCGGGCACAACCAGTTCGCCGACAAGGGGCCCGTCCCCGGCATGATCGAGCATACCAAGAACATCATCATGAAAGCCCGCTCAGTAAATCCAAAAGTAACAATTCTCCTGGCGCAGGTGATCCCGAGTGGAAAACTCCCGAAATATTCCTACATCCCAGATCTCAACAAGGCGCTTAAAACACTCGCCGACGAACTGAATACAAAGGAACAGCCGGTGATAATTGTCGACCAGTACGATGGATTCGACTGGAAGACCGATACTGTGAACGACATGGTACACCCCAACCAGAAAGGCGCGGAGAAGATGGCCGCGAAATGGTTCGAGGCCTTGAAGAAGGTATTGCCTCCGCCAGTTAAATAAGCGTATAGATTGATAAAGTAAATTTATCTTTATAAGTATGTCGGGTTTTCTGTGTCCGGCGTAGCATCTCAGCGAAGTCGGAAACCCGACAATTAGTTGGTGGTTTGCCCCAGTCATTCGACGGAGCAGTGAAAACCACCCTACTTAAGGCAAAAGGAGCAAGTTTCCATGAAAAACAGTAATTTCTTCCGTCTGGTCACTTCATCATTCGTCCTTTTCCTGTTCATGCAAGTCTGCCTTCACGCCACGGCCCAGGACGCCAATCCTGCGAATTCCGCAGAACAGAAGGATGTCGGTGCGAAGGTCGCATACGAACTTCCAACCGACGGCCCCCTGCCGAAAACTTATCTTGTGACACTTGCGATCGTTGATCCTAAGAATCCCGACTGGATCGTCAGCACTTTCGTTGCAGGACAGGCGCGCACCGTCACCGAGGAGAACAAAGGAAAGTTTATCGAGACCTGGAACGGGCTTGACGAGAACTACATGCCTATACCTCCGGGAGAATACAGCGTGAAGGGGATCTTCTCACCTGCGCAGAAATGGCCGGTCGATGAGCAGTGGCATGCAATTGTCCCGAAGTATGCCGGCGCCCTCTCCGGATGGTGGCCGTATGTGGACGCTCCGCAGGAAAAGCTGAAATCCCCATTTGGCGGCGATCCTGTCTCATCTCCCTTCGGCGATGTGGCTGTCGGACCCAATGGAGTCGCGGTCTTCTATTACCAATATCTTGAGAACGGCAAGAATCTGCCGATGGTCGACCTGAAGAAACCCGGCGTCACACCGGACCAGTTCATACAGGCGTTCAATTCCGGAGGCGCAGGCGGCGGACAGAACGTAACGACAGACGGTGAATCCGTATGGGCTTGCAGCACCGATGGCGGACCGAAGTATGTCTACCGTGCCGACGGAAAAACATTTGGCAGCAGTCCGAATGCGAACCGCCGCAACTCCTATCTGCCGGAAGGCTGGGTGACCGGGATATCATGCATGAGGAATTCCGCAGGAAAGGCCCTTGTATATGTCGCTCAGCGCGGCAAGGTGGACAACGAGGACGTGAAGAAGGGAAACAGGATCAGGCAGAAATATACCGAAAGCGACGACGAGTTCGTGAACAAGATCACCGTCCATAACGGAGACAACGGTGAGATACTCGGTTCAATTCCAATCACATATCCCATTTCAATCACTGTCCAGGGCGGAAGGATCTATGCCCTGAACAAGGACGAAAGCGGATATCATGTATTGTCTGCCAAGCTCAACGATGGTCTTCCAATAAAAGATAGCTCCTGGGAAAAAGTCTTCGACGCACCTGAAAAGATGAATCCGTTCGATCTCAAGGTTGATTCAAAGAACCGTTTCTATCTGAGCGAACCGTCCACAAACAAGGTCTATCAGCTGGACGCCAAAGGCAAGATCATCCGCAGCTTCGGCAAGGAATCAGCACAGAAACCAGGCACATATGATCCTATGACCCTTATGGGGCCGACAAAACTCGCCACATGGCTTACGCCCGACGGCAAGGACCGTCTCATAATCGTTGAAAGCGAAGGTCCGAACCGTGTCGCCGAATGGGATCCGGAGACCGGCGCCCTGCTCCGCGACTTCCAGACCTACCAGACCTTTACAAACAATTCGGGTTACGGCATTGATCCTGAAAATCCCGAGGACATGTATATCCAGGGTCAAAGAGGCTGGCTGAACCGCTTCAAGATCGACTATGCAAAGCACACTTTCAAGATCGATGCCGTCTGGCCGATGAAGAAGATCGATGACCCACGCATAAACTCGTCCCGCGATCACGATCTCGGAAAGATGTCAGTGATCAAATTAAATAAGACCGTCTACATATGCGGCTCGCAGACTGGACTTGTCTACAGGATAACTCCGGACCGATGCGCGCTGTCCGCCGCAGTCCTGAAGGAAGGGACCGGAAAGGACACGAAATACTCGTTCTGGCACGACTCCAACGACAACGGCAAGGTCGACGATGACGAGACAACACCAGCTTCAATGCCGGGGCATATGTTCTCATACCACGGACAAAACTGGGGCGCAGACCTCAGCTTCCTCGCGATACAGCAGGGATCGCAGGATGCCTGGATGCTGCCGCCATCCGGTTTTGATCAGCATGGCAATCCAATCTTCAAGGAATGGAAGAAGGTATTAAGGGATCCGATATTCGAAGCCAAGGAAGCCGGCAAGGCCGATGCGATCCACGGCGGAAATGAGATGGGCACGCGGTTCAGCAGCGACTGGATGCAGATGGACGGACTTCCCTCTGAAGGATATTATGTCCAGGCGCGTTCCGGCAAGAACTTCAACGCCAATGAAGGAACGGAGCACAAGGTCTCGCGCTATGTTCCGGCAGGCGACGGGACATACAAGCTGAAATGGCGTGTCGGCCGTACGGCGTTGCAATGGACAGCCCGCAGCGGGGAAATCTACGGGGCGATGCGCATACGCCGTCCTATAAACGGAATCCTCCCAGTACTCGACAACTCACGGTGCGGAGTGATCCTGTACAATGAGGACGGCATGTATGTCGACACTCTTTTCCCTGACATAAAGAGGACCAGCAAGGAACAGGCGGGACTTTACCTGCTGCCCGGCGAATATTTCACAGGCTCGATTGTCCCCAACAAGAACGACGGGAAAATCTATTTCGCCTTCGGCAAATACACCCCTCTCCTATTCGAGGCGGTCGGATGGTCGACGAAGGAAAATCCTGTAAAACCGATCTCTGCGATCCAGAAGACCGTCTCAATCGATTCCTCCCAGATCGCAGTTCCTCCTGCAATCGCGATCAGCCTGCGCGGTGGGGCCGGCGAGGCGATGTGGGCGCAGTTCGCACCTGCCCTTGGCGGTGTCAGCCTTGACGGTTCGATGGATGGCTGGGAGACTGCGGAACCGGTTAAATTCAAATCGGGGACCGACAGTTCCGTCGAGGTCCATTGCATGTACGATCCTTCGCACATCTACCTGCGCTGGCATGCACGCATGGGCGCGAAATTCCAGGCAAAACCCCTGCCGCCCCTGCCCCGAATCTTCACGCACGACGTCGAAGCCAGCACTCTTGACTTCTATATCCAGGGAAATCCCAGCGCCAAGCCGAACGGCAAGGAGGGACGTCCCGGGGATGCGAGATTCACGTTCGGAATTTTCAAGAGCGGAGACAAGACCGAACCTGTCGGTATCGGGATGTATTCATCCTGGGAAGGAAAAGGAGCATCTCCCCAGACATACCGCACACCTGTAAGAACCGTCTCCTACGCGCATGTCGGTGCAATTGAAGGCGCACAATATGGATACGCGATCGACAAGGACGAAAAAGGCTTTGTCATAGCCGTGTCCATACCGCGTTCTGCGATCCCCGCAGTCCAGAAGCCTTTCGGGGCGGACTTCAAGACGCTTGTGAATTTCAGCGCGAACATCGGCGGGCACAACAAGTACTGGTGGTCGAACTGCGACGGTTCCGCGAGCACGGACACCTACGACGAACCCAGCGAGGCCGGACTCTATCCCGGTTCATGGTCTCCGATTTCGCTCCTCGGCCTAAGCAACGGAGTCCCTGTCAGAAACTGGCTTGTCTGCGGTCCGTTCGGCGGTGAGGAGATGAAGAAGATGAACTGGAACCTCCACGAGGAGCAGAAGAAGGAACTCCGGAAGTTCATGGCTTCAGCGAAATATCCCCCTGACGACGGGATTGTCGATCTGAAAGCCGTCTTCAAGGGTGACATCATCCAGGGCTACTGGAATGATCCGAAGCAGGTCTCATGGAAACCGCGCTCCATTGCAGACCTTGACACGCGCGTCTATCTAGGGAAGGCCTCGGAACTCTGGTACGGTTCATCATGGATCTATGCTCCTGAATCCACTGAAGTGGAACTTGAATTCCAGTGCAAGCCGCAGAACAATGTCGAATGGCGCTTCAACAACGAAGTCATCAAGCTTGGGAAGTCCAAGGAGATAGCCACGCAGAAACATGCCGCATCGAAGAATGTCACACTTAAACAAGGCTGGAACCAGATCTGGTTCCGCACATACTGCGAGGGGTACAACCTCCAGGTCGGCACGGTGCTCAAAGCCCCGCCCGAAAAACTTTGGACCCTGAAATTCTCCGGCGAACCACCGAAGGACAAGTAGGACGGGTTTCAACCCGTCAGCAGAAAGAGATTGGGGGAGGAACGTTAAGGCCTACCGAGAGGTACTCCGATTCGGTGTAGCCGATAGTTCTCAGCTTCTTTTAATGGTCAAACATTTTGATATGTTTTCTGAATTCATTATCCAGTCTATTTTTGTCTTGTTTGCTTCAATACTGCATTTCTTGTATTTTATTGATTTTGTCCAAGGTCTTATTTTCTTTCCCGTGTAACTCAAAAATTCTTTGACAACGTTTTTGAATAAACCACGTGGAGGTGGGGCAATATCTTTTTGATCAAATACTATTCGAAATTTATCTTTTTCCGAAATTAATATAATCTCTGACACATTATTCTTGTGGGCCATATGCCATATGACCTGGACAAACTTTGCCACAGGGGAATCAGGATCACTTGTAATAATTTTAGTTTTCATGTTTCTGAGAATGCTCTATGGTCTGTCGACGAGTGAAACGAAGTTTCCAGAACCAAAATGGTTGTGAAATTATAATTTTATTTTTAAGGTACAAGTCTGATTGTCTCTAGTATCTAGAAATGAAGAGGAAATATCATAGTCAATTCCATTTGCTCTCAGTTTAATTTCTCCTTCAGTCCTTTGATGATATTTCATTGGAGCAAGTTTTGACATTATCTTTAGCCTGTTAATGATTTTCTTGGTAATTTCTTTGCTGGGGATCACTTCCTCCCCACTTAATATAAGTTTGGGAGCTGGTTCAATGCTGATAGATATTTCAGACTTTTTGGAGTTAATTGCATCAAGAATCATCAAGCTTACCCATTTTATGATTGGCACATCATCTTCCATAATTATTTTTTCTTTCACAACTGTTTTATATGTATGTACTTTTTTCCAGGAGACCGCCTACTGACTTTGCAAAATCAACCGAAAAAGATCTGCCAGGTTGCATAAAACCGCAAATTTCATGGCGAATTTGGTCGTTTAACCACATGCTCATTACGCTTTACGGGGGAATTTCCCTGGATATATGTACATACATATATCCCGAAAACCTTAATATATGGTACAACATGATATCCTAAAGGCAAGGAGAGAACTTGAAACCTAAATCGAAAGACTGAACATTGAACATTCAACTTCGAACGAAGCTGATCCAGGGATACCGGAGTGGCATTGGGTGAATTGAACTTGAGAATATTCCCAGTTTAACCCTTTGCGGCTTTGTGCCTCCGCGAGAGAAACTAGTAAGTCTGTCTGTCTTCGTCTGTGAAAGTCTGTGGCGAAAATCTTTTGCTTGAGGTCTCCTGCTTCGTGTCCTTCGTGGTGAAAGAATCCTATATGAATCTGAAGTCCGGGGTTTCGCCATCCTGCAGGACCTCATGCACCTCGTCCCACATCCTGTCCTGGTACGAACGGCAGGTGTAGAGGGCTAGGAGCGAATATGTCAG
>CAZDNQ010000307.1:0-6016 GCA_964506605.1 uncultured Victivallis sp.
AGCAGAAGAGTCCCAAGCCGTGACACGAACCACATGTCGGCAAGGCTGTACACGTTCATGCAAATGTGCCGGCAAGCATGGGAACCGCCATACTGAACAGAGTACGCCTTACACTTACACTTTTATCGACCAGCACGGCGGAGCGCCTTCGGCTGCCCTTCTTTTCATCAGATTCATTGCTTCAGCCCCGACGAGTGCATCTTTTTATATTATTTTCTCCATTTGACTTTCCTGCCAAAACCGCAGGGGCAGAACAAGGCCTGGACAGTTTCCCCATGCATCTCAAGACATGTCTCATTCAGACATTTCATGAAGTCGGAAAGGATTTCCAGCGTACAACATCTATGGCCAACGACCTGGAGGATTGCATCCAGCATTCCTGCAGAATCCGTGCATTGCTCCAGTTCCACCGTATAAAGTCCGTTCCCCATCTCCAGCTCCAAGGTCAGCTTGTTTCTATTAAATATAGCCTTGCTCACTACCATCTCCATTAGGTGTATTACTGCTGAATATTACACGTCCTTAGCCCTTCCAGGCCAACTGATATACGGTGAAAACAATCCCTGCGACATGGCTTGATTCCACGTCTATAGACATTTCAACGTTTCCCTGCTAATTCCTGCTGTGGACTGCCCTCATCTTCAATAATTTCCAAAATTTGCTTTGACAGTACGTCAAGGCTGAAAGGCTTCTGGACAAATCCCTTTGCTCCCTTTTCTAGAAGGAATCCTATTTCGCCATCTGCAATACGTCCTGAAATTAAAATCACATCGACGTCGGGATTAACCTCCCTTAGCCTTGAGAATACCTCTCTCCCGTTGATTCCAGGCATGTTAAGATCTAGTATCACCAGGCTGATCTCCTTCCAGCTGTCCCTGTAGCTTCCAATGGCGTCAAAACCGTTGCTGAACTCCATAGTACTGAATCCCATGGACCTCAATATCGCCGAAAGCACTTCCGCTACAGGTTCATTGTCGTCGACAATCATTATAAGCGAATCACCTGCAATTTCTGTTTCACCCATATGCATATCATCCTCCTCTGCCGCCGTTCCTCCTGCGGACTTCCGCTATCCCGGCCAGGCTGAACCTGACCACATGGTCGGCCATTGTTTCAATATCTATGTCATGAATTCCATTTCTGTCTTCGTTGAAGAGAGGATCCCTGCGGTGCCTGCGCATCACCACAGGGTTGAAGCACTGCCCCATGATGCTCATCTCGCACATCTGCACATCCCTCTCAGTCGCCTCATGTCCAAGCAGCTCCCTCACCAGCGACAGAAGATCCTTCCTGAGCGGCCCAAGCAATTCCTCCATGGCTTCGGCAAGGAAGCCGGTTGGATTGGCCATCTCCTTGTGCACAATCTCGAACTCGATGTTCTCGGGATCGGACATCCGCCGCATGAATGAAAGAATCCTGCCGCGGAGACGCTCCTCGGAGGGGGCTCCCGGAGAAACACCTCCGTCAACAGGATGTTTTTCAAATGACTGGCGGAACGCCTGCCTCCATGCTTCAGCATATAGATTTTCCTTGCTGCGGAAGTGGTAGTTTATAGCTCCGATATTTACCTCGGCAAGCCGGCAGATCTCCTCATGCACGGTGTTCCGGTATCCCTTCTCGGCAAAAAGCCTGCTTGAAACTTCCAGAATCCTGCGCCGCGTCTCCCCGCTATCTCTTCTGCCCTGCACTCCTACCTCCATATATATCAGAAAATCTATTTAAACAGACGATTCAATCGCTTAATTCAATTATATGCTTGATTAATTAATTGTCAACTGCAAAACTGATTGTTTTCTGGAAAATAGTTCTCAGAACAAAAGTAATTAACTAAAGATCGATATCCAGTCCAGAAAGAGGCAGACTGCCGGCCTAGCTTGAAACTCGGAAAGGATCACCTCTGGAATTCCCTCGGATCAACCGGTACCAGGCTGAAATCAGGTTTCCATTTAGGCGACTGGGAGTAAAAGGCGTTCGGATTGTCGAAAAGTATGGAGGATATTGTTTTTTCGGAATGACCGTCCTTTCTCATGAAATCACAAGTCTTGACCAGGCTCAGCGGATCCGATATTCCCCAGTCGGCGGAACCGTCGATGATCATCCTCTCGGAGCCAAACTGCTTCACTAGCCCGGACACTCTTTCCGGCGTCAGCTTTGAGATCGGATAGACAGTCATGCCAGTATAGCATCCGGTCTCGCGTGCGAAAGGCATGGAGTCCTCGGTGTTGTGGTCTATTTCGACAAGCTCCTCCGGAATCTTCTCATTCTTGACAACATCGATAGTCCATTTGATGGCCTTTACCTTGTCGATATGGGCAAGATGAATTATGACCGGCATATTTCTTTCATGGGCGATGTTGAGCTGTTTTGCGAAGATTTCCTCTTCCTTCTTGTTGATATTGTTGAAGCCGATCTCTCCAAGAGCCACACAGCGCGGATGATCAAGATATTCGCCCATTCCGGAGATGACTTCATAGGCGAGTGCAGTATTCTCTGCCTCTTTAGGGTTGACAGACACCGCCGCAAAATGGTCTATACCAAATCTTCCCGCCCTTACAGTCTCAAAATCCAATATCAGATTGAAGTAGTCAAAAAATGTCCCTGCATACCTGCGGTTGGCACCGAGCCAGAACGAAGGTTCCACGCAGGCCCTGATATCTGCCTCATACATTCTCTGATACTCGTCAGTAGTCCTGGAAAACATGTGAATGTGCGGTTCGATGATTATCATTTCCCAACTCCTCTTTTTGGTTAATATATTAAACAATATTGCTTGTTTTATTGATTTTACTAGTTATAATAATTACGGCTTTTTAAATTAATCACCGTTCATTATCATTAAATAACAGTTTTATGGAGATGAAAATGAGGCTTTCTGTGATTAAGAATAAATTCACCATTGTTGAACTATTGGTGGTAATAGTTATCATCTTTCTTCTTGCAGGAATACTTCTGCCAGCTTTGGCAAGATCAAAACAGAAGGCAACGCAGACGGCATGCATGAGTCTATTGAGGGGATATGCACTTGCAACACAGTATTATGTCAATGACTGGAAGTTCTATCCCGACGCCCAGAAATACATGCAGAAGGAAACTGGGTTCCTAGGTTATTTCGACAAGGACAAGGAAACCTGGCCAGACCAGGTTGTCAGATGTCCAGGAGATTCTAAAACTGAAGAACTCGGGAGGCTTGGGTCATGCGTTCAGGGAACCGTATCAGTCAATGTAAGCATTGGTCTGAACGCCAACAATTTTTCCGATTCAATAAGCTGGAGAAGCACAGGGCCTGTGACGCAATGGCTGAGACCGGAAGACCTGAAGAACGCGCAGCCCTCAAATGTCAGCATGTGGATGGATTACCAATTCCAGCTCCCCTACATAAACGGAGAGGGCAATCCTTTGCCCGCTCCGGTCATGAAAAGTGCGACAGCATCTTCCCTGGGCAGATATGCCTTCAGGCATAATAACGCAATGAATACAGCTTTTCTTGACTTTCATGTCGGCTCAATAAAACTCAACAAAAGCACCACCAACTATGGACATGATTTTGCCCCCGGTGTTACATGGACAACAGGTAAGCTTCCAAACCACATACTTCTGCCGTTTGGGGCTCGCCCGGCAAATGCAACCATGTATCCAGGTGGATTCCTTGCTTCACCCGATGTCGAATGCCAATAAAGCTATTACAAGGAGGAACTTTCAAATGAGATACAATGAAAAAGATATAAGAACCAGAGTAGAACAGGCAAGGAAGGAAAAGCTCAAGCTCGACGAGCACCATCAGTCCAAGGAGAAGAACAAGCTGTTTGAAAAGATGGAAGTGAAACGACAGAACGAGCATGTCCAGAAGAAGAGGACGATCTCCCTGGACAAGAAAAAGAAACTCCTGATTGGAATCATTTCATCAGGTCTTGCCGCAGCCATAACCGTCAGTTGTATCGCCTATCTGGGCATGATCTACGTCAACAGTGGGAAATGCGTCTGCAAGGAAAGCAATAGCCAGACGGACAGCATCCTTTCCGACAGCGCTCAAGAATTCACGGATGTTGCCAATTACCTCAGGAATGTCGTACAGGAGGACGGTGATGACATTGGCTCCACGTTGAACAGGTTCTGGAGCAGCAAGGCTTCTCCCGATTTCAGAAAATATGGAAATGAAATTCTGAATTCCATAAGGAACAGCAATTTCAAGGTTTCAACCATACAGATTGACAGGAGTACCGGATGCTTTTACGTGATGTGTGACTTCAGCGGCAGGGGCAACTATTATTTCATCGTAGAGAAACAGGACAACGCCTACCGCCTTCTGTCTGTAGACTTTTTCTCATAATATTAATTCAGTCATAAATCAAGGGGTACATATGTCCAGCAGTGCAGTTCCTGTCAAAGTCGAAGGCGCCAGCAAGAAATTCCGCCAGGGGGAAACCATAGTGGAAGCTCTCAAGGAAGTCACTTTGAATGTTGAAGAAGGGGAATTCCTGACGGTCATGGGCGCCAGCGGTTCAGGGAAGAGCACCCTGCTCCATCTCATCGCGGGACTTACCAAGCCTGAAGCTGGGCGCATATGCATAAACGGCGAGGATATCACGGCGCTTTCCGACAGGAAACTCACCATGTTCAGACGCCGACGCATAGGGATCATCTTCCAGTCGTTCAATCTGATTCCCACCCTTACCGCAAGGGAGAACATACTTCTGCCTGCAACAGCTGATGGGCGGCTTGCAGAAGCGGAGAAGGCACTCCCGACCCTTCTATCCAGACTTGCCCTTGAAAGCAGGATCTCCCACAGGCCGGACGCCTTGAGCGGCGGGGAACAGCAGAGAGTGGCGATTGCGCGGGCCCTGATCAACCAACCATCTATAGTCCTGGCGGACGAGCCTACAGGCAGTCTTGATTCGGTCAATGGACAGATTCTCTGCAAGCTTCTGCGGGAACTCTGCGACAAGGATGGCAGGACCATCATACTGGTTACGCATGAACCGTCAGTCGCAATATGGTCGAAGCGGATAGTTGTACTTAAGGACGGCAGGATCATCAGCAACTTCGAAACTTCCACCTTCAAGGACTCGCATTCCCTGGCCTCCCATTACCAGGGTATAGTTGAAAGCGACAAGAATGCCGTGGTGGCAGCATGAAGCTCGAATGTAAAATCATGCTTGCCGGCATCAGGCAGCATCCCGCAAGGATAATACTGACATCGCTTGCGATGGTCGCGGCTTCCTGCATCGTGGTCTGGGTTGTCAGCGGATACGATGCCCTCGTATCGCAATTCCATGACTCCGCGCAGAAGACGATGGGAAGATACGACATGGTCATCGTTCCAGAATCATGGAAGGAGCCCGTTCTTGATTCATCTCTTGTGGATGAACTCAGAAAGGATCCTGCTATCGCCGAAATCGAGCCGGCCATGCAGTGCAAGGTGACGATCACCCGTGGTGACGGATTTGCCGGCGAAGTGATGTTCGGCCCTCCCGGAGGCGGAGGAAGGGGGCGTGGAGGTCGTGGACAAGGTGGAGAACCAAAGGTATCTCCTGGCGGCCCATCTCCTTCCTTCGAGGGAAGACGTCCAGAGGCTGGAAGCCGTCCCGGTACTTCCTCCCAGCGCCCAGAAGGAACCAGAGCAGAACCCGGCGCTGACCGTCCATCCCGTGGAAACTCTTCTTCTGAAGACTACCAACCAAGCGGATCTCTGCCGGCACAGCCTGCGGCCAGGCCAAATCCGATGATGATGGGAGGACCACTTCTTGTCGGGACAGATGCAAAAGAAGCTCCAAGTTCAATTAATTCAGGTTCATGGCTCGTTGCCGGAAAAGATGATTCAACGTCGGCAGTTATAAGTTCCGGAGTCGCCGAACGGCTCAAGGTGGAGCTTGGGGGTGAGATTCTTGCGAAATCAGCTGCTGGAGAATTCAAGCTCAAGGTCGTCGGCATTGCAGCCCAGGCTTCAATGCAGGTAAACCTTGATCCGGAACGCATGCCTGCACCAGGCTCGGTTCCGCGGGGACCGGCCCCCATGGCT
>CAZDNQ010000308.1:0-6015 GCA_964506605.1 uncultured Victivallis sp.
AACAACAAATCGGGGACCTGTCTTTCAAAATGTGCGAAAATTACTGTACGTCATCCTCAAGAATGGCAATGGGATATTTAGATTGGAGTTTTGACAGCAATGCTTTTGAATTATCGTTCATTATTGTATGCCAACGCTCCATGGTCTGGCGACGAGCGAAGCGAAGTTGCCAGAACCAAACCTAGTTAGTGGGTTTGCAATCATTCTTTATTACTCGTTCAAACGATTTGTAATCTTTTGATTTTGTTTCAATTAGATTAATCAGCCTATTGACCAGTTCTGGATTTTCAGCTTTATCCTTATCGTTGAACTTACGATAGAAGGATGATAAATTTTGTATTAACAATCTTTTGCCCTCGTCAATATTATTCTTATCCAGTTCTTCTAAGGTGCAAATGTTGGTCTCTACATTAACCATCATGACTGGGACACATGTATTCTTCATTATTTCTTTAACATTCTTATTCGTTTCTTTATAATCTCGCAACAGAGCTTTTTGCTCGCCGGTCATTTTAAAGGTAAACAGGTATAGGGAAATGGCAGAGACTAGAAAGATAAGGTTTGCCAATGTTAAAATGATTACATGTTTGTTTTTCATAATTTATCTCACTAACTATAATTATACGACATGTCGCTTTTGCTGGAAATATACTGTTGTTGTTTGTAAAGGTCAACAGCTTTATACAAGTTAAGGGCTTGCGATGCAAGATAATGCCAGAATTTTAAGGGCCATGTCGCTTTTGCCCGGAATTAGGGGGTGTTATGCGACATGTCGCATAGTAAGGGAAAATAATTATTTCTGACGCATAACTACGGAAAAAGGGTGTAAACGCGTCATCTGGAATAGATAGGCATGGATACAGGTCCTGGTCGTACGCCTGTATGCCTGAGGAGTATAAACCTAGATGCCATCGCAGGAGGTTGAACTTCAGCCTGTACCAGCCCAGATTTGAATTTCAAGGAATGAAGAATGGTACAGCCTTCCGCCGTCGCATGAGCCATGTCGGACACGGAAAGGCCGTACCTGCTTCTATTTTGCAATCTTGTCCTTCAGCGTCTGGTAGCCGTAGTGGGCGATCAGGTAGTCCAGCAGCACGAGCGCCATGTAGTTCTCGGCGACGGGCCAGATACGGCCGGCAATCGTCGGATCGCGGCGCGTTATCGCGGCGAGGTCGGTGTTCTTCATGGTATACTTGTCGATAGTCACCTGCTTCTTGTCGATGGTGGGCGTAGGCTTCACTGCGAGCCTCGCAACTATCGGCTGCCCGGTGGCGAGTCCGCCTGTGATGCCGCCTGCGTTGTTGCTCATGAACTTGACATTGCCCTTTTCGGCGCGCATGGCGTCGTTGGACTGGATGCCGGTCATATCCTTGACCGCGAAACCCGCGCCGATCTCGACGCCCTTGACGGCGCCTATCCCGAGCATCCTGCCAAGTTCGGCGTCGAGCTTCTTGAAGATGGGTTCGCCGAGTCCGCACGGCACTCCGAGCGCGACGACTTCGACGACACCGCCGGATGAGTCGCCGGTCGCGGTGATCCTGTTGCAGGCGTCGAGCATTTCCTCGGCGGTATCGAAGTCAGGGCAGTTCACCACGTTATGGACTCCGTATTTCTTCTTGATCTCCTTGGCGTCCATCTTCCTGCCCTTGGCGCGGATGTCGTCGATCTCCTTCTCGATTTCCGCGAATATCGCAGCCTTCTGGAGGAACCGCATGTCCATCGTGATGCGCTTCTTCACGTAGATCTCCTGGTAGAAGGGATCATAGTCGCAGCGCATCTTCTTGAAGGCGTCGGTCGCCTTTTTGACTTTTGCATAATCCATCTCGTCGCAGCGCACCCCCGCCATCTCGCGGATGTAGGAGAACACCTCTATCCCGCATGCCTTGAGGACTTTCTTGGCGACATAGCCTGCGGCGACGATTGTTGCTGTATAGCGCCCGCTGAAGATTCCGGCGCCGATGGCGTCGTCGTCAGGACCGTACTTGATGAACGAGGCGTATGAGGCGTGGCCCGGGCGAGGGGTCCTGTTCGTGCTCTGGTACTGCCAGACGTGGATGTCGTGGCGGTCGAGATTGGGGATCAGGATCGTGACAGGCGTGCCGTTTGTATGGTTCTTGTTTCCGGCCTTCTCGATGGTGTCCCATGAGTTGAGCCCGGTATAGATTATGGGGAGGTCGGGCTCCTTCCTTGGGGATGAGAGCTCGTCGGCGCCGGGTTTGCGGAGGAGCAGATCGCCGTAGATCTCCTGTTCGGTGAGCAGCATCCCCGGCGGGACGCCCTGTATAAGGGAAGTAAGACCTTCCTGGTATGAACCTCCGGCCACGCTGACCTGGAAAAAATTACCGAGATGACAACCCATCATAAGCGGAATCTCCTAAATTAAAAATTAACCATCCTCCTTCGCCAGATGGCTATGGAGGACTTGCAGAGGCCCCAAGTGAAATGTTATGGCTCTTCCGGTGCCAAGGGGCGCTTACAAATACTGGCTATATGGCAAAAGTCAAATGATATTGGCAAAAAGGCTTTTCATACGGCTGAAATCCAGACTATTTTTACAATCTCTTATCACATGTGTTGCATTTCAAATAAAAATTCATACTATAGACATATGCTGGGGAAGTAATTTCTTCAGCCGGGGGTGGGGAGAGGATTGTGGAAGGCAAGAAAGCTGAGATCCTGAAGAAAATCCAGGATTCACAGACTATGCAGGCTATTAGGGAGGACGTGGCGAAATCCACTGAATTCGTGGCGACGACCACCTGCATGAACTGCAAGAAGAAGTTTCCGCTTGGACAAGAGACGTGTCCTGAATGCAATGCCACCGCCTCCAATACGGTATTCTCAATTGTCAACGCATTCCTCATAGTCTGTTTTGGAATGTTTTTCTTCCTGGGCTTCCTCAAGTCCGGACTCTGGATATATTCAATTGTTTCACTCTTCTGCTACATTGTGATAAACAAGTTGAAGACAAGAATATTGCATGTTTTAGACAGATTGTGCGGGAAACCGGGAAAAGTCCAAGAGGAAATCCCTAAGAAGTAAAAGTGATTTTCCCTGTTGCCTGCCCGGCGCGGCAGGACTGGCCGCTCATTCCATCAGCTTCTTCAGTTCCGCGATCTGTGACTGAAGGCTTGACATGTCCTGCTTCACCTTTGAAAGTTCCGACTCGAGCTTGTCCATCCGCTCATTTTCAGCCTGCACGATGATCCGCGCCTTTTCCGGAGACGGACCTGCCGCTGCCGCCGGAGCCATTTCTTCGACCTTGACCTCGCCGCACAGGAGATGTGCGTAGCGGGATTCCTTGCGGCCGGGCTGGCGCGGGAGCTGCACGACCAGCGGTTCCGGCTGGCGTGAGATTAGTGCGTTGAGGACGCTTTCCACTGCTTCGATGCTTTCAAAAGGATGCATCCGCGACGCGCGGTTGCGGAGTTCGCCCGGAGTCTGCGGACCTCGCACCAGGAGCTCGCAGATAATTGCAAGGGAGGGAAGGTCAAGAGAGAGAGTTGTGTCAGCCTTGTGCGCGTATTTCATGACGCGGCTCCCGGCCATGTTGACCATCTGCGAGAAATTCTTGTCGCGGAGAGTGTCTGCCGCCCTGAGCACTGCCTGGTCCTGCAGTTCCATCTCGGGATCGCGGTTGGACTTCTGGTTGCAGGCGAGGGTCAGAGAGTTGAGGGTGAGGGGATATGCGTCCGGAGTCGTGATCTGCTTTTCGATGAGGCATCCGAGCACCCGCGCTTCAACGGCTGTCAATGTATGTTGCATCTTCACTTCTCCCTGAATTAGCTGTCCCATTAAGTTAGCTTTCGAATGCCGGTATTCAACTTATTCCGTCTTGAAGATAAGGCAAGGTAAGACTACATTACCGGCTCTGTAAATCCCATAGTAATTTATACGAGGTGCACATGTCCAAGGAAAATTTCGTGATCGGTCTCGATTATGGCACTGATTCGGTGAGATGTCTCATCGTGGACGCCGCCAATGGAAAAGAGATAGCAAGCGCGGTCCATTACTACAGCCGCTGGCAGGACGGAAAATTCTGCATCCCCGTCGAGAACCAGTTCAGGCAGCATCCCCTCGACTATATCGAAGGCCTTGAGACCACGGTGAGGAAATCCCTAAAGTCCGCAGGTGCGGAAGTCGCAAGGAACATCAGGGGGATCTCGATCGACACCACGGGCTCAACGCCGATAGCGGTGGACAGGAACGGGAACGCTCTCGCCCTCCTTGATGATTTCAAAAGCAATCCGCATGCCATGTTCATCCTCTGGAAGGACCATACCGGCATCGAGGAGGCCGAAGAGATAAACACGCTTGCGCACGGCGGCAGGTTCGAGGATTTCACCAAGTACTGCGGCGGAATCTATTCTTCGGAATGGTTCTGGGCCAAGGTGCTCCACACTCTCAGGGCCGACAAGAAGGTCCGCAACACCGCATTTTCATGGGTCGAACACTGCGACTGGCTGCCGGCCGTCCTCACCGGTGACACGAACCCTCTCACACTCAAGCGCGGCAGATGCTCGTCCGGACACAAGGCCATGTGGCATGAATCGTTCAACGGGCTGCCTTCCGAGGAGTTCCTGGTGAAACTCGATCCTCTCCTCAAAGGACTGCGCAGCCGTCTCTACAAGGACACTTATACTTCCGACTGCGCCGCAGGAACTCTCTCGCCTGCATGGGCGAAGAAGCTCGGTCTCAGCACTGATGTCGTTGTCGGCGTAGGCGCATTCGACGCGCACATGGGCGCCGTCGGCGGCCAGATCAAGCCGTACGTCATGAGCAAGGTGATGGGCACTTCGACATGCGACATGCTGATCGCCCCGATGGACAAGGTCGGGAAGAAGCTCATCCGCGGGATATGCGGTCAGGTCGACGGCTCAATCGTCCCGGGGATGCTCGGGATGGAGGCCGGACAGTCTGCGTTCGGCGACATATACGCCTGGTACAGGAACGTGCTCATGTGGCCTTTGAAGAACGCGCTCGCCTCGGAGATAAAGTCCGAGAGCGCCAGGAACAAGATCATCGAGTCCGTCCACCACGCCGTCATCCCGGAACTTTCCAAGTCAGCTTCAAATATCCCGATCGGCGAATCAGGTATTGTCGCCCTCGACTGGATGAACGGCAGGCGCACGCCTGACGCCAACCAGGCTCTGAAGGGCGCGGTCGCAGGTCTCAACATGGGCAGCGACGCCCCTAGGATATTCCGCGCGCTTGTCGAGGCGACGGCATTCGGCTCAAAGAAGATCGTAGACCGTTTCAAGGATGAAGGCGTCGACATCAAGGGCGTGATCGCGCTCGGCGGAGTCGCGAAGAAGTCCCCGTTCATAATGCAGACGGTGACAGACGTGCTCGGCATGAAGATCAAGGTCGCGCGTTCCGAGCAGGCATGCGCGCTTGGCGCTGCGATGTTCGCGGCTGTTGTCGCGAGGATCTACAAGAAGGTCGAGGACGCGCAGGACGCCATGGGCAGCGGATTCGAGGCGGAATACTCGCCGATCAAGGCCAATTCCGCGAAATACGCAAAGCTCTACGCCAGGTATTCGTCGCTCGGTGGATTCGTGGAGGCTGAAACGAAAAAGTAGGGACGGGCTTGAGCCTGTCCCCTTCTTGAGTTTTATTATTGTGAATATGGTACATGCTAAAGCACGTACCTACTTAAAACAAATCGGAAATACATATGGCCAGATATCAGGAACTTAAGGAGCGGGCGTGGGAGTGCAACATGCAGATCCCGAAGCTGGGGCTTGCGATCTACACGTTCGGGAACGTCAGCGCGTTCGATCCGGACAAGGGTGTCTTTGCGATCAAACCGAGTGGTGTCCCGTATGATGAGCTGAAACCGAAGGACATGGTCATCGTCGATCTCGAGAGCAAGGTCGTCGAGGGTAAGATGCGTCCATCGTCCGACACCAAGACACATGCCGTGCTTTACAGGAACTTCAAAGGCATAGGCGGAGTCGTGCATACGCATTCGACATATGCGCCTTTAACGTCCCCATCCTTTACTACTCCTAC
>CAZDNQ010000309.1:0-6009 GCA_964506605.1 uncultured Victivallis sp.
GTTCAAACGCCTGGACATCCATGTCATCGACCCGCGCCTGACCAGGATCGGCGACACCTACTACATCGCCCGCCCCGGCAACAGCGAGTCCGGCGAATGCATCGCGTTCCTCTACAGGACAAAGGACTTCAAGGAAGTGGAGTTCATGGACTGCATCGCGCTGCCGAACAACAGGGTGCCGTCGCTGTTCCCCGAGAAGATAAACGGTTACTACGCCAGGCTGGACCGTCCCTATGCGCTGGGCGCGGCAAGCGAGAAGGCGTCCGTGTGGCTCTCATATTCGCCCGATCTCATCCACTGGGGACAGCACAGGTACCTGTGGTCCGGCAACGACAGCTGGAACTGGGGGAAGATCGGTCCGACACCTCCGCTGAAGACGCCGAAGGGATGGCTTGTTATCATGCATGGCGTCTGCCCTTCCTGCGACGGATACAAGTATTCCCTCGGCGCCTGGATGCTGGATCTCAACGACCCCTCGAAGATGATAGGCAGGATCAGGAACTACATCCTGACGCCAGATGAACTGTATGAGCTTGTCGGAAACGTGGGCAACGTCGTGTTCGCCTGCGGCGCAATAGCCGACGAGGACAAGGACCAGCTCCGGGTGTACTACGGCGCAGCCGATACGAGCATCTGCCTGGCGACAGGCAGCCTGAGCAGGATAATTGATACCTGCCTTGCCGAAGGGCCCTAGGCAGCTCGGACATCTCGCCATAGGCGGAAAAATCCGGGACGGGAGCAGTTAATGGCGACGGCATGTGTCCGCCGTCATCATGCCATGCCGCAGTTTTCGAACAAGCGCGGACTCCCGAATCGGTCTTGAATTTGATGGGCTCTCTTGCTCAAGGTAATTTTCTCAATGCATTTAAAATCGGGATTGGAACTTATTCCAGGGCAAGACCCTTGCTCCTGAGGAGCTTCCTCAGCAGCTCGATGTCCATTGCGGATGAAAGCGTGGCAGTCCTGCCATCATTCCCAAGCTTCAGCCCGTCGATTATCGCCTTCTTTATTTCGGGCTGGCCGACCTTGATCTCGCTTGTGACGCCAAGCACGACCAGGCCGCTGAGCAGGTCCTTCAGGGCTTTTGCCTTTGCTTCGTCCTGCATTGTCACCTTCGCCGAGGCGGCGATATTCCTTTCCATCATGTCCACTTCCAGGCTGCCGTTTACGAAACTGGCGAGGAACGGCTTCTTCTGTATCTCCTCCGCTGGAAGGTGCATGAGCGCGATATTGAACATGGCGTTCGAGGAGGCAAAACCGTCGATGGCCGCAAGACCGTCCTTGTCCCATCCGGATTTTCCGGTTACATACAGGCTTATGAACTTGTCGACCAGCTCCGGCCGCCCGAATGCGACGATGTTCTCGTTGATGAGAGTTCCCTGGTTTATTTCGTTCTTCTGTTCATCCTTCATCTCGATGGTGGCGAGAGTTCCAGGCCTTGCCAGCTTCACCGAATTTGCAACGACCGGGGAGTTCAGGATGTCGTCGGCGTCAAAATCCCCTTCCAGTATGATGATGACCTCCTTGTCCTTTACGACACCGATCAATATGCAGTTGATGTCGTAGAGGCTCAGTCCGCTGAACTCTCCTATCTTCTCAAGCTTGTCGCTGAACTTTTTCTCCGCGGCGTCGATGATGGCCTTCGTCTCGGTGTTCTTCCGGGCGGCGGCAAGGTCCAGCCGTGCGCAGAACATGACTTCCCCGGGGATGCTCTGCGCAATTTTCCTCATGGACGGCCCTTCGGCCTGGACGTTGATCAATGCGGTGACGGCGAGAGCCGCCGCGAGCAGGAGCGCCCTGGTCTTCATATTGCTGTTTCCTTCCTGGTTGTTCCATTGAATGCATATCTGTCAATCTATACCATGCATACGCCATTTTCCTCAGGCAGGTTACAAAATTGCAGCCACCGGATTGATCCATGGGCCGCTACCGCGGTGGCATGGTATCTGCTACATGATGGACTGATACCGCAACGAGGACATGGGTGAAGATCTGATGGCAGGACGCCTGCAAAGGAGTCTGGAAAAGGAAAGGAGCCTCTCATGAAAGGAGCTGATACATGCTACAGCACTGTTTCGTTATGCATGCCCATGATCCTGCTCATGTCTGCCGGTATTGACAAGTTCCTGCATAACATAAATCCTGATATCGCCTTGACCGTCGGAGCTCTTCTGGTGCTGATGACTGCGGAGGCCTGCGGAGGGATGATCTGCGGAATTGCGGGCCTTGTAAGGAAGGAGAAGATGAAATGGCTGTCGGTCGCAGGAACCCTCGAAAACGCCTGCCTCGGACTTGTCTGCTATGCAGTGCTTGGGGCGCTGTAGGAGCTTGGGACTGGTAACATGTAATTCGAAACTGGTAATATGGAGATCGCGGCAGGCGACGGATGGCGGCCGTCCGACGACGGACAAGCGGCCACGGACCTCTGGCTCCTGTATTATATTCACTCGAACCAGGCCACCTCGTTGTCGATCTGCACGGCGCGGACATGCCAGAAGGCAGGTTGCTCGTTCGCTATGTCCACCTTCATGGAGAACTCCCTGTTGAACGGCTTCCAGCGCCTGTCCAGCCCGCCGTTCCTGTGAAGCTCACCGCAGCGCCTTGATTTTCCTGTTTTCCGGACTATCTTCAAAAAAAACATGGAAAATTACTGGAGGACATAACATGAAGTGGAAGTTCCGCATCATATTCCTGATCGTCCTGTTCATCGGACTCTCATTGACCCTGACGGCGGCGGACAACGCAGCGCAGACGAAGAAGGAGGCCGGGCCGGACCAGTCCGGAAAGGAGAACAAGGTCTCCACTTTCCTCTTCATGGGGCACAGCTTCTTCGTGCCGGTAGCCAACAATTTCAAGCAGCATCCCCCGCGCTGCGGCTTCACCGGATACAGGCAGTTCGTGGTGGGGGCCGGAGGCGATCAGGGGGCCCCAGGCAACATGTGGAAGCGGATCCACGACGGCGATCCGGCCCGCAAGCTGATCGAAGCCGGACAGGTGGATGTGATCGTAATGACATACTATCCCGATTCAGGCAGCGAGCTCTCCGACTACGAGCGCTGGGTTGACTACGCCCTGAAATACAATCTCAGGACGCAGTTCTACGTAGTTGCCCCATGGCCGAAATACAATCAGACAAGCATGGCGGACTTCGTCAAGAACGGCGAGAAGCACTACGCCATAATCCAGGGGATCATCGGACAGCTGCAGAAGAAATATGCAGATACTAAATTCACATGCATCCCACAGGGCCTGGGAGTCATTGAACTGAGGCGCCGCCTTGAAAAGGGGGAGATCCCCGAACTTGCAGGCCTCTGCAAGGAGGAAGCCGGCAAAAATGACGGCGAATTCCTGTTCGTCGACAAGCTCGGGCACGGCGACAGGATGATCCATAACCTATCCCAGCTCATATGGCTGGCGGTGATATTCAATGTCGATGTCCGCAACTACGACTGGGACACCGGCTACAAGAAGATAGATCTGAAGACGCTCGCATGGCAGGTCGCCCAGGGTTCCATTGCCGCACCGGGAAAACAGGAAGAGGGAAAGAAGAAGGTAGAAAGTAGAAAGTAGAATTTAGAAGGTTGAAGGTAGAAGGGATCGGGCAATTCACTTCTCTTGACTTCTGTATTCGATATCCCCCATTCTATATTCGTTATTCTGTATTCTGACTTCAATATTCGACATTCGATATTCGTAATTCGATATTCATTCCCTACTTCTTCACGCTGTCAGGCGCGGCTGATGGCTTATCCAGCGAAGCGGGTATTGCCAGTCCTATCAGCTCAGCCTGCTTTCGGTTGACCACCACCACCGGCTCTGCGATGTTCACGATGGGTATCCCTGCCGGATTCTCTCCGCGCAATACACGTGCCGCCATGCGTCCAGCCATTTTCCCGCTCGCCGTCCAGCCTATCCCAACCGCCGCCACGGCCCCGCGGTCGATGAATTCAGGATCGTTGAGCACGACAGGGATCTTGGCGCGGCCCGCCGGACCCAGCACCCCGTCGAGCGCCTGCAGCACGGTGTTGTCGCCGGTCAGCCATATCGCCTGCGGATTCCGCGCCAGGAGCGACTGCGTCGCCAGCGTGATGTCCGCGGTGCTTGATATCGTCACTTCCTCAAGCTTGATGCCCGCAGGTTCCAGGAGCTTGCGCGCTTCGCCGACCGCCCTTATGGAATTAGCCTCGGACGCGTTGTAGACAGTTCCCACGGACTTGACGCCTGGGACCAGTTCGCGCAGGACTTTCATCGTCTTTTCAATGGAAGGGAAAGACGCGACTCCCGTCATTTTCGGGAGGTGGTGTTCAAAGTCCTTGCCTGCTCCGGCCGAGATCGGATCATAGGTGTAGACGAACACCGCCGGGGTTTCCTTCAGCTTCCCGCATGCGGCCGCCACACCCGGAGTGGTCATCGGAACTATCAGGTCCAGCCCGTCGGCATCCAGCGACTGCATCATCTGGGGCAGCATGGAAATGTCGCCGGCGGCATGTTTCCGGATCACCTCGAGGTTCTTCCCCTCCTTTATCCCTTCGGAGCTGAGCCCTTCGAGATAGCCGTCGATCGCCTTGTCGGCCGCTATGTCCGGACCGAACGAGGCAAAGGCGATCCTGTATACGCGCTGTCCGGGCGCCACTTCCTGCTTCTCAGCCTTGCGCCCGCATCCGAAACCTCCAAGAACCAATGATAATGCGGTGCCGCCCAAGATGAATGTCCGCGCCAGGCGGACCAAATACATGTTCCAATATTTGCTTGTCATGGATCAGAATTTCCTTTCAGTATGTTTATCCGAATGTAACTGTATACAGGACATTTTTTTTTGCAAGAAGATAATGTATATTGCCTTTTCACATCGGATCAATAATCATCGAACATAAATGAACATGGAGGATATAATGCCCAGGAAAGTATTGTCCCTGCTGTCATCCCTGCTGATTCTCGCCTTGACCGCCGGCGCCGCCGAATATTCCATCCGCGGCACGACCGACAAGGATGTTGCGATTTACAAGCCCGGCGAGAAGATGGTGTTCACCCTCACTGTGCTTGACAATGGGAATCCCGTCGCTGGCAGGAAGCTGAAATGGACGCGCACCGGCGACGACGGAAAGACCGAGAAGGGCGAAGGTGTCGCAGATGAAAAAGGGCTGACTGTCACCACATCAATGGACAAGCCCGGATTCGTCCGCATCCAGGCAAGCGCGTTCGGAGATGACGGCAAGGAACTTCAGGGCTTCATCGGCGGCTGGGGGGGCAATAAGAACGGGAACATCTTCTTCGACGGCGGCGCGATACAAGGATCCGGCGGATAACTTCCGCCTTGCTATAGTCTGCGATATGTGGCTGACAGGTTTCGACTGTCCTCCAATGCACACGATGTATTTGGACAAGGCGCTGGCAGGTCATAGCCTGATGCAGGCAATTGCCCGCGTAAACCGGGTGTACGGAGAAAAGCCGGGTGGACTGATAGTAGATTTGCTGGGACTGGCAGACCAACTTGCCGATTCTCTGGCGACATACACACAGGCCGGTGGACAGGGAGAAGCCGTAAAGAAGGTACAGGAAGAAGCCGTGCCGGCAATGAGGAGTGCTTTTGAGAAGTTGCAGTCCTTCTTCCATGACTTTGATTATAGGCAAGCTCTAAACGCCGAGCCGGAGCTGGTGCTGAAAGTTTATGCCGACGCCGCAAACCATGTTTATGAGCAGGATGACGGCTGGAACCGTTTCCGGATGATGGTTAAGGAACTGTCGATGGCTTTTGCCTTAGTTGTACCACATCCCGAAGCTGAAGCGATAACACCACACCTGGCGTTCTTCCAGCGGGTTCAGGCGATGATTCGCAAACGCCTGGCAGATGAACATGGAACTGGGTCGACAGAAGTGAGAAACAACGATATCAACGCCGCAGTCCGCCAAGTCATCGGAGGAGCCGTTGACGCCGGAGAAGTGATAGATCTTTTCGCGGCGGCGGGGCTGGAAGTCACCCTCTTCCTCCCCCGGACGGCGCCCCGGGCC
>CAZDNQ010000310.1:0-6000 GCA_964506605.1 uncultured Victivallis sp.
CGATGGTCTACAACATCGTGAAGGAGCACGGCGGGTTCGTGGATCTCTTTTCAGAGCCGGGCGCAGGTTCAGTGTTTTTTGTGTTTTTCCCGTTTGCAGAAGAGGGCGGGGGGAAATAACTTATTAGTTGAACAAAACAAGGATGACTCTCATATGCTTAATCCGAAGCTGGAGCCGCAGGGCATGACACTGAAGGATGACTTCATCAAGACGTCCACCTATCTCACGATCGCATTCGTGTTCATGACGGCGATAAACATCTACGCATATTTCACGATCATCAATATGAGCGAGAAATACACGTCGCTGAGCAGCGCCGCGATAAACATCAAGCTTAAGGCGACCAACGCCAACCTCCTGTTCAGGGAGATCCTCGGCAACTACACCGACAAGGACATGAATGTCGTCTGGGACATCATCAACAGCGCGAGGAAGAACTGCCTTTCGCTCCGCGACATCGGCGAGAGCGGCACCCTCGAGGGCAAGCTGAACGTCTACAAGGAGGCCATGCTCAAGTTCTATACTTCCGCCGAGGAGAAGATGACTCCCGAGAAGAAGAAGATGATCGAGGACTTCAACACTTCCTATTCCGACCTCTGCGTGGCTGTCGACAGGATCGAAAAGGACCTTGCCGGTATGGTGGAGGGCAAGCTGCTCGTCTTCAAGATCCTCTATGGAATACTTCTTCTCAACATAGTCGGCCTCTTCGGCTTCATCATCTGGCAGATAAAGGTTTTCGTGGATGGCAGGACGGCCCTCGAGAAGGACCTGGAGGATTCGAGGAACAACATCACTACAATCCTCAATTCGATAAACTCGGTGCTCATCTTCGCCGACGCGAACGAGAACGTCGCGCAGTGGAACAGGTATGCGGAAAAGTACTTCTCCCTGTCCGCCGAAAAGGCCGTGGGCCAGAACATCTGGGAGCTCATGCCCTTCCTCAAACCCTACCATACCGAGTATGAGAAGATCTACCAGCTCCAGCGCGCCACGGAGTTCGCCAAGGAGCATGTCAGCATCAACGGCAGCGACAGATACATCAATATAAAGATGAGCTACGCCCCGGGAATCAACGGGGTCGTCATCCTGCTTGAGGATGTGACCGCGCAGGAGATGAAGGAAAGGCAGATGAGGCAGGCGCAGAAGATGCAGATAGTTGAAAACCTCATGTCGGGCCTCTCCAACGACTTCAACAACGCGCTGGGCGCCATCACCGGCACGATAACGATGATGAAGTATTCGCTGGAGAACAATGCCGGCAGCCTCGACGACATCAGGAACAACATGGAGATCATCGAAAGTTCCGCCGAGAAGGCCGTCGTCATGGTCCAGCAGCTCCTCTCGATTGCACAGAAGCACGAGATCTGCCTCGGCAACATCGACCTGAACGGCGTCGTCCAGCACATACTCAAGATATGCCAGAACACCATCGACAAGAGGATTGAGCTGGTCGGCGAGATATACAACGTGAAGGCCATGACAAAGGCCGATCCGGCTCTCATCGAACAGGTCCTCCTCAACCTCTGCGACAACGCCGTCCAGGCCATGACCATCATGAAGCCGGAGGTTGAACAGCAGGGCGGGACGCTTACGTTGTCGATCGATAAGATTTATCCCGACAGGGCGTACCGCGCACTGCATCCGCAGGCGATAGGCCAGGCATACTGGATAATCTCCGTCTCCGACACCGGCGTCGGAATGGAGCCTGAGGCCGTAGGAAAGATCTTCGATCCGTTCTACACCACCAAGGCCGCCGTGCAGGCGACCGGGCTCGGGCTGACGATTGCGAATGACATCATCCGCCAGCACAACGGCTTCATAGAGGTCGAGACCAGGCAGGGCATAGGTTCGCGCTTCAACATATTCCTGCCTGAATTCGTCACAGCCGAGATCCAGGCGGCGGAAGAGCCGGAAGCCATGGCGGAAGACCAGATCCCGGACGGCACCGGCTTAATACTCGTCGCCGACGATGAGCTGATCATGAGGAAGACCGCGAACAGCATCCTCACGAAGCTCGGTTACGAGGTCGTATATGCCGAGGACGGAGAACAGACCGTCAGCGTCTACCAGGAGAAGTCTGCGCAGATCAGGGCCGTCCTCCTCGACATGGCGATGCCGAAGATGTCCGGACGCGAGGCGTACATCGAGATGAAGAAGATAAATCCGAATGTAAAGGTGCTCCTTGTCTCAGGTTTCAAGAAGGACAAGCGCATAGAGGACGTCCTGGCGATGGGCGTGAACAGCTTCATCCAGAAGCCGTATTCGATGATCACGCTGGCTCAGGAGATGAAGAAGGTGATAAATTCATAAGCCTGTCACCGGGACAGGTGGGAGTATAAGATTTCAGATGGATGGATTGAAAAGAAGATGCAGGAAATTAGCTCCGGTGATTTCCCTTGTGGCTGCAATGGCGGTGTCCGCCGCAGCGGAGGAGCCTGCGAAGGGCCCTGATCAGAACTTCCATCTTTATCTGCTTGTCGGCCAGTCCAACATGGCGGGCAGGGGTGCTGTCGATGCGGAAAGCGCTAAGACGGATCCGCGTGTCCTGATGTTCACGAAGGAGATGGCCTGGGCCCCCGCAAAGGATCCGCTCCATTTCGACAAGTCCGCTGCCGGTGTCGGCCCTGGTCTTGCATTCGGCAAGGCGATGGCGGAGGCGGATTCCAAGGTCAGGATCGGACTTGTCCCCTGCGCCGTAGGCGGAACTTCGATCAAGGTCTGGGTTCCAGGCGCCGCTGACAAGGCGACAAACACCCATCCATATGACGACATGCTGAAACGTGTGAAGGAGGCCGCAAAGTCAGGCGTCTTCAAGGGTATAATCTGGCATCAAGGCGAGGCGGACCGCAATGCTTCCGACAAATATGGCCAGCAGCTCACGGACCTTGTTGAAAGGCTCAGGAAGGAACTTGGTTCACCCGATATCCCGTTCGTCGCGGGGGAACTCCCCCAGTTCAAGCCCGATCAGGCCGATATGAACTCCAAGTTCAACGATGTCGTCCAGGGGCTCTCCGCTAAAATCAAGAATTACGCCTGCGCCTCCGCAAAGGATCTCTCGGACAAGGGCGACAAGCTCCATCTGGACGCCAAGTCCGCGCGCGAATTCGGCAGGCGCTACGCCGAGAAGATGATTGCACTCCAGAAGAAATAGATTGCCGCTGGTTTTAATTTATCTCAGGGGGGCTGGTACATGAAAAAGGAAATCATTGCAATCATCGCCGGAATTTTTCTCATATGCGCATCGATAATTCTTCCCGTTGTCCCTCTTGTATTGCTGATTGTTGAAAAATCCTCGGAGAAATTCCTGGTGCCAGGTTCCATCGAAGTGAATGTTGAAAAGGAAGGCAAATATTATCTCTGGAGCAACTATAGGACATTGTACAATGGCAGGACATACTCGACTGGGAAAGAGGTTCCAGGAGGGCTTACAATTTCACTTCAGGATATCGGCGGCGCCAAGACTTACGACATCATCCCAAGTTCCTCGATGTCTTCAAGCGGAGGGGCCGAGGACAAACAGACAGTCGGATATTATGAGCTGAAGAAGGGCAGATATCTCCTGAAAGTCGAAGGCGAGATGGAGCCGCGGGTCTTTTCCTTCGGATACAGCCTCGCATCCACATGGGCGATCCTCTTCGGTGTTGGATTCGTGCTCTCCTTCCTTCTTGTCCCGCTGGGTGGCCTCATGGTTGTCATCGCAGTTATTTTCATTGTGAAGAAGGCGATTGAAAAAAGTTCGAAATAGATCTGTTCCAGTTTGAGAAGGGGGCGCCATGCCGGTAATTGTCACGGATATCCTGTTCTATTCGGTCATAATATTTGCGATCCTCGCAGTTGCAGCCCACTTGCACACCAGGTGGAGCGCGCGGAAGATACTGAACCAGCAGAAGGCCATATATAGCGGGAAGATGGAATATGCTAACGCATCGCCTGATTCCTTCCCTTGGCTTGACAGGTCATTCTACGAGGATGTCACCAGGAAGATGTTGGATGCCGGATACAGAAATGTCGGCGACTTCGAGTGCCTCACCGCAAGCAGGCAGTTCCCAAGTATGCGGACATTTGTCAGGAGCTTCACCGGGGATTCAGGCACGACAATGTCAGCCTGTTTCCATGTGAAAATGCGCGGATTCATGGGGTTCTTTGCACTGCTGGGAGTGATTCCGAAGAATCTCCGGACGATCGAGTTTGAGACGGAGTTCTCCGATAACACGTTTCTCTCCACCAGCAATAGCCTGGGACTTAATGCCTTCACGGATTTTCCCGGAATCGTGATCCAGCAGCTGCCGCCGGATGCTTCATATGAGCAGATTCTTGCCCGGCACAGGGAAAAGCTCAGGGAGCTTGTTGAAGTGATCAAGCTCCAGCCGGTAATTGTCGCAAGCGCCGAGGAGATTCTGGCATCCCAGGACCGGATGCACGAGCTCAAGAGCAGGCACAGGGAAAAGACAGGCTATGTCACACGTGAACAGTTCAAGACTATGGCTGGCGGCAAGCTCTCCGATGCACAGAACGAACTCGTCGACGAATTCGAACGCGCCAGGGAAGAGGACGTGAGGAAAAAATAATAATCTCCTCTCCTGTGGAGATCGCCTCATTGCGGAAGCTGGGGTGCAGCATTCTCCTTGTGGAATCCCATTGTCTCAAGCCATTTCAGGGATTTCTCCTGCCATTCATCCCAGCTGGGGCCCTTGTACCCGTTGAGCCCATGGCCTCCCTGTGCAAGTTCCAGATATTCAGCAGGCACCTTGTTGAGCTTCAGCGCGTCGTAGAACATCCTGCTGTTGTCAGGTGGAACCAGCTTGTCGTCCTTTGCATGGGCCAGGAATGCAGGCGGTGTCTGCGCTGTGACTTGCAGCTCGTTGGAGAAGAGCTTTATCTTCTCATCCGAAGGGTTCTGCCCAAGAAGATTAGTCCTTGTCCCTGCATGTCCCTTTTCTCCAAGCGAGATCACTGGATATATGAGTATCATGAAATCGGGCCTGCAGCTTGTCTTTTCAATAGGATCGGCGGCTTTCTCATCTCCGCTGTCGAACTTTGTTCCGGCAGTTGACGCCAGATGCCCGCCTGCGGAAAACCCCATGATGCCAATCTTTTTCGGATCGCATTTCCAGTCGCCGGCCTTTGATCTGACAAGGCGGATTGCGCGCTGTGCATCAAGAAGCGGAACAGCGGAATTTCCCTTTGGAAGACGGTATTCCAGTACGACTCCGGTAATTCCATGTTTGTTGAGCCAGCCAGCTATTCCATGGCCCTCCGGTCCGGTTACTAGTCCGCCATAGCCCCCTCCGGGGCAGATGATTATCGCCGTCCCGTTGGGATTCGCCGGGTGATGGACGGTGATTGAGACTTTCGCGTCCTGGAACTTTCCGTCGCCGGTCGGCGCCTCTGCTGTCCAGATGGAAATCTTTTCCTGTGCGGGCAGGGGGATAGGCGCCGCCTGTGCCATGAAAGTGATTCCTGATATGCCTATTATGGAGATGATGAAGTAGCTGCCGTGCATGTTCTGATATCCTCCTTTGATTATTTTTTTAGATGCTGCTGCAGGAACGCCTGCGGGTTCACCCATTTCACTCCCTTCTGGAACTCCTCTTCGGGAATGTAGGTCGACTGCCAGCCTGTGCATGCGTCGAACGAGTCTGCGAAAATTCCAAAATACAGATGGGCGCCGTATCCGCCGTTCTCCCAGGTGAAATGCCTGCCTATGGCGCCGATCTTCGCGCCTTTCGCAACTGTCTCGCCCTTGCGGACATGTATGAACGGCGACAGGTGTGAATACAGCGAACAGAACTTCTTCCCTCCGGCGCCGGCATGCTCTATTATCACCGTATACCCCATCCGCGGATCGTATCCTGCGAACTTCGCAGTTCCGCCGCCGATGGAGACGACCGTCTGATAGGTCTTCCGGAATCCGACATTGTCGCCGATCCTTACCAGATTCTGCGTCTGCGACACCTTTGCGCCATATGTCTTCCTTCCCGCATCGAAATAGTCCCGTGT
>CAZDNQ010000311.1:0-5973 GCA_964506605.1 uncultured Victivallis sp.
AAATACGCGGCCGACAGGCTGCTGTCATCCAACGAGCCAATACATGGGATTGCATCCGATTGCGGTTTCAGCAGCCTTGGACGGTTCTACAACGTCTTCACGTCCTGGCACGGCACTTCGCCAAGGCGGTTCCGTCTGCGGAGTTCGCACGCGTTTCCGGCGAGAAAGTAGGGACGGGCTTTAGCCTGTCCCATTCCAGGGAATAAAGCACGTACCTGCTTGCAGGCGAGACGCCGGCGCTCCGTTTTCTACTTCGTAATCCCCGGCCAGTCGTCCGTCCTGAACGGGGACGCGGGCAGATCCGATGAGTTGTAGAGGTTGCAATTGGGATTTTCAGCCCAGCCATATCGCACGGCAACAGGTTTAGAAATTTTCGGGCTTGATACGACAACGCTGTCGCCGTCAATCACTGCATCTGCCCAGACAAACTTCTTGTTCGAACCAGCTATGGAGAAGTTTTCGAGATTTTTGCCATGCGCGACAAGTCCGCCTCCGACATGGTCGAATTTTATACGGATCTTGCTGCCTTCAACCTTCATTGATTTGTAGATGGGCCCGGAATAAACCATGTCCTTGTAGCCGTAATCCTTTGCCATGGAGTTCAGCGCCAGTCGCAGTCCGACATCTTGTTTGTTTCGGGGATGTATGTCGTTCGCTTCGCCGATGTCGATTATGACGGCCATTCCTGTTTTCGGCAGGGACAATGTCATCGTCTGCGCCTCACGGAGTTCCGCCCATGAGCTTTCATCAGGATAGTGCTTGTAAGGCTGGTAATTTGCAAGCTGTACGAAATAAAATGGGAAATTGCCCTGTTTCCATGCCTTTCTCCAGCTCTTGATCATTAGAGGGAAAAGCTTCCTGTACTGTTTTGCCCTGTCGACATTGGAACAACCTTGATACCATATCGCACCTTTGATACCGAATGGCAGAAGAGGCTTGATCATATTGTCATAGAGGATGTGGGGAGAGTTCGGATTGCCTTCTCCAAGCGGTGGCGGAGGCTGGGGAGGGACAAGACCGAAGTTCGATTCGAGCTCATATTTCCAGATTCCCGGGAGATTGATTGGTTCGGTGGATTTGCCTTTTGAAGGATAAAGTCTCATCTGGGCGGGTGTCCCGATGAATCCGCCATGATAGATGTTGCTGAACACACGGACTGCGATGAGATTGTGTCCGGCCTTCACAAGATTACCGGGAACAGAATAGACTCTGGGGGTACACCAGGCGTCCGGACGCTGCTGCATCGTTATGCTTCCGACACGTACTCCGTTGAAGTAAGTGACGTCCGACTTGTCAAGGGCTCCGAGACTGAGTGTAAGCTCCTTGCCTTCCCAGTCCGCTGGAATATCTACGACCTTGCGGAACCAGAAGATCCCGCTATGTTCGTGTCCGGCACTCTGCCAGTTCCTCGGAAGTTCCATCTCCTTCCATTTCGAGGTGTCGGTGCCGGGATTCTGCCAGCCTTTCTCCTCGCCGGCGTTGACAGTGTCCTTGATGTCGTACTTGTCGGCCCATTCCTTCTGTTTCGCCTTGATCTCCTTCTGAGCCTCGTCGGGATGTCGGATAGCATATTCGTAGTCTTTCACGACCTTGCTGAAGAACGGATCTGAATTCAACGCCTCCGGGCTTGTCCAGGTTTCCGCGCATGTCCCGCCCCAGGACGTGTCTATAAGACCGAGGGGGATTCCGGTTTTCCTGTGGATCTCGCGTCCGAAAAAATAGGCTACGGCTGAAAATCCACCGATGTTGTCGGGGGTGCAGACATTCCAGGAGGCGACTATATCCTGATCGGGATTTACCTTGGCGACATGAGGGACATGGAAGAGTCGGATGCTGGGATAATTTGCGGCGGCGGTTTCCTGAGGGGAGTTCTTCGTGTTTGTGACTGTCCATTCCATGTTCGACTGTCCGGAACAGACCCAGACGTCGCCCACTAGGATATTTTTGATTTGGAGATTGGATGATTTGGAGGAGACGATCATTGTGGCTGGAGCTTGGGAGATCTTCAGTTTGTTCAGGACAAGAGACCATTTCCCGTCTTTTCCTGCGACTGCGGATTTCTTTTGGCTACTCTGTTCTGAGCCTGTCGAAGGGGAGAAGGCGACGGTGATCTTATCGCCGGGCCGGGCCCATCCCCACACCGGGACCTTTATCCCGTGCTGGAAGACCATGTTGTCGGAGAATATCGCTGCCAGTTTAATAGACATTTTATGAGACCTTTCTAGATTTTGTTCTTTGAAGAGCGCTTAACATATTACATTTTTCTTAAATGTCTATTATGAAGGAGCCTGATGTTTATTCTGGAACATCTTCCAGGAATACGCCATCCTTCTTCAGAGTCCTCTGCAACTCCCGGATATCGATCCCGGACAATTCTTTTCCAATATCCAATGCCATTGAGGCGAGGGTGCCGACGCCCTGGCCCATGACCATGCAATGGGTCTGGACGCGAACCGACGAATGGGCCTCATGTGTGGATGATGCGCAGCGTCCGGCCACGGCAAGATTGGAAATTGTCTTGTTCAGGCACATGCCAAGAGGGATATGATAGCTGGTGCCGGCCTCAAGCATGTTCCTTGATTCGCGATCGGAATACGTGGTATATCCTGTACCTTTCGGATCATGAATGTCGATCATCCAGACACCGTGCCCGATCGCATCCTTGTGTTTCACTGCATCGAGGACCATCTGCTGGTCAAGTGTCTTGAGCCCCTGGATGCGGCGCGATTCGCGGACCCCGAGCGCGAATCCGGTTTCGCGGACTATTGCTTCCGCATACCCTGGAACTTCCTTTCGCCAGAGTTTGACATAAGCATGAAGTTTTTCATGTGCTTCGTAGGTCAGTTCTGTGAGTTCCTCCTCTCCAAGGGGATTGCCAGCTACAGGAAGCATATTCCATAAGGTTCCATTCTCTGCGTTCCTAAGATAATGTGCTCCGTTACCTTCGTTGAACTGCGGGAACTTTCCTTTGTTGCGAAGTTCGCGCATCAGCTCAACAATTTTAGGATTGTCCTTGAGGCGCTTTTCCTTTTGAGACGCATCAATCCCGTCAAGAGAGAAGATCAGTGTCATACCTTGGACGAGACCGTCGGACTCGCGTCCGTAGCTGAACGGAACACCAGCTTTCGCGGCAAGATCTCCGTCGCCGGTGGAATCGATGAAATATTTTCCGGTGATGGCGCGGCGTCCGAGCTTTGTATCGACAAGCACCGCCTTTATTTTCCCGTCATCGACGACTGGTTCGCCTGCAACCATATGGCAAAGTATCTTTACGCCGGACTCCTTTAACATCCTATGCCAGACTATGCGCATGCCTTCGGGATTGAACCAGTGGGTTTCGTGGGATTTCGGAAAGTCGTCCACCCTGATGATCCATCCATTCTCCTTTTCCGCTCTTTGGACTGATTCCTCTACAAGGCCGTTTATGACCACCTTCTCGCGGTCGCTGCGGTGCCAGCCGTTGACCAGTGCATTGGTCGCCATGCCACCTACGGTCGGCCATCGCTCTATAAGCACCACCGATGCGCCATGGCGCGCCGCTGCGACAGCCGCTGCAACTCCAGAGCATCCTCCCCCGCAGACGACGACATCTGCTTCTGCGAGGACGTCGATCTTGGAGGACGGGATAATTATGCTTCGACCGGACGGGAAAGAAGTTTTCATTGGAAATTCCTTTTTTAGACAGGATTACAGGATTTTCAGGATTCATCAAATTCAACTAATCCAGTTATCCTGTCAATAGTATTCTTGCTTTGTTTTAAAATAATTTCTTATCAAGTCTACGCAATTTGGGAAACAAGACAATATTTAGTACCATGAGCTTGATAAATACCTGATATTAAAAGATATTTCATGGAAATATTTGTCATTTTGGGAATGCAGACATTCCTGTCTGCAATAAAGAAACAGGCAGGAATGCCTGTTTTACTTAAGACGTTATGAATATGATGCGTAATATGATGACGCCCGGTCCCTTTGTCGGCAAAGGGGCGAATTTATTCCTTGTCGAGGACAGCCCAGGCCTGATCGTGGAAAGCCACCATCACCTCTACCATGAATTCGACTACATAATAAGGGGGAGGGGGGAGTACTCGATAGGTGGAAGAAGGATTGAGGTCAGGGCTGGAGATATAATCTACATTGGCCGCGGAATTCAGCACAGACGGAGCAGCGACATCTCGGATCCGCTCTTGATGTGCAATCTGGACATCGAAGATACCATGCTCAAGGCACCTGCAACCAAGAAGCTGATTTGGCCTCTTTGGAGGAAATGGGAATTGTCGAAGGCTGGAGACAGGAAGTTCATTTGTGCTGTAAAGACTCTGAATAATCTTATGCCAGATGAAGCCGGAAAAGCAAAGAGCCTGAATGGCAGGCGGTGGAGGAAAATATCAGACGGACTGGTTTCAGTGCTTAACGGCGAATGGACGATGCTGGCGGAAATATCAGCGGGGCTCCATGACCTTGCGATGAGGATCCGGCTTCATCCGGAGAGGGATTTCCAACTTGGGTATGAGGCTGGGAGGATGGGAGTGTCGAGGTGCTGGCTTTCGAGGCGTTTCCACGCGGTCTTCGGAGTGACAATGCTGGAATACCGTGACCTGGCCCGGACTGACAAGGCAATGGGAAGTCTCATCTCCGGGAGTACTCCTGTCAGGCGGCTATGGAGAGAACTCGGTTATTCGAGCAAGCCTCATTTCATAAATACGTTCAGGCGTTTTTCAGGATCTGCCCCCGGGGCCTTCAGGAAAACATATGGAGGAAAAAATAAACTTTTGGAACATTGACGGCATGTCAGTTGTCATTATATTACGAACCGCCACAGATTCCAGGAAACCGGCCTGGCCGGTTCCGCCAATTAAAAAAGGAGAATAGCATGATCAGGATGCTTCTGTTTGTTTTTGCCAACATGGCGATAATGGCCATGATACTCATCATCACGAGGATTTTCGGAGTTGATGCATATCTCACTAAGCAGGGTATGAACTACTATGCGCTTCTCGCATTCGCGATGATAGTGGGCTTTGCAGGAAGCTTCATCTCGCTGCTGATCTCAAAGATCATCGCCAAGATGATATACAGCATAAAGGTCATCACGGAACCTGAGAACGAGGAAGAGAGGTTCCTCTATAATACTGTGCAGAAACTCGCAGGCGCCGCATCCATCCCTATGCCTGAAGTCGGAATCTATGACAGCCCTGAAGCCAATGCCTTCGCGACAGGTCCCACAAAGAGAAGCTCGATTGTGGCGGTCAGCTCGGGACTCCTGAGGAACATGGACAAGCGCCAGATCGAAGGTGTTCTTGCCCATGAGATCTCGCACGTGGCGAACGGCGACATGGTTACGATGGCCCTCCTGCAGGGGGTCCTCAACACATTTGTCGTCTTCCTCTCCAGGGTGATCGGGTATATAGCCGATATGGCCCTCAGGAAGGATGACGACCGCGACGAAGGTCCCGGATTCATATATTTCATAGTGTCAATCCTCTGTGAAATAGTCCTTAGCATAATCGCCTCCATGATTGTAATGGCCTATTCCAGGCACCGCGAATTCAAGGCTGACGCCTCGGCGGCGATGCTTTCAGGCAAGGACAAGATGATAGAAGCTCTTGAACAGCTCAAGGTTATTGTAGAGAACAGGGTCCAGCCGGACAACGTACCAGCGCTTAACAGCTTCAAGATAAGCGGGCCTTCCAGGATGATCAAACTATTCTCCACGCATCCGCCGCTGCAGGACAGGATCGACGCCCTCAGGAATATGTGACTAAATAAAGAATCCTGCGGACCGGCGGTCGGCAGGATTCTTTCCAAGTCGGATGCAGACGGAAAACTTCAGTTGTTCATCCTTGATCAGCACATAAATGCTTTCGATGATCTGCCGTACGTCTTCCATGTTCGACCGCCTGGAGATTATCATACGTCAGCGGGAGCCAATAGCGGCTTCCATCTGGGCCTTTGCGTTCTCGAGGTTGA
>CAZDNQ010000312.1:0-5973 GCA_964506605.1 uncultured Victivallis sp.
GGTTCCCTTCTGGAGATGCGGATCGGGGCGACAAGGTTCTTCAACCTCTATTTCATCAGCGGCCTCTGCGGGGCGGGGCTCTGGATGCTCTGCAACTGGAACAGTCCCGCCTCCTGCATCGGCGCCAGTGGCGCCATATCCGGAATAATAATCGCCACCGCAATGTTCTTCCCCGACATGATGATCATGATGCTCATACCCCCGATTCCGATGAAGCTGAAGACATTTGCGATCGTATTCCTGGTTGTCGAACTTATATTCGAGCTTTCAGGGGCTGGGGGCCTGATGAATATTGCGAATGTCGCACATCTAGGTGGTTTCTTCGGAGGCTATCTTTATATAAAACTGCTCTACAGGAACGATGTCTGGGATTTCCTCTCCGTATTCAAGTTCGGGAGGAATAAGACCATGTATTCGATGAGCAATCCACCTCCTGGCTGGAGCGTGGAGGACAGGGTTTCGCAGGCTGAACTGGACAGGATTCTGGACAAGATTTCCTCCACAGGCATCAACAGCCTCAGTGAAAAGGAAATGGAAACACTTGCAAAAGCGCGAGAACAGATGCGCGCGGAAAGAAAAGGATGAACCATGGCTGTCAGACGCAGGAAAAACGCCGATATCAAGATTGAAAAGATGGAACACGCCGAGAAAAGGCCAAAAGCGCCTCCGCTTGCAAAAGGTTGCAAGGAGATTGTCTGGCTCACCAGCGAGGCTGCGCCTTACGCCAAGACAGGCGGACTGGCGGATGTATCGCAAGCTCTTCCCCTGGCACTTTCCAGGAAAGGGCACAGGGTATCGGTCATCATGCCTTACTACCCGCAGATAATGGGCGAGCACAACAGGAATGTCAAGGTGAGCTACGAACTGCTTGGCGTTCCTTTCCTCAACAGGATGGAATGGGCGCAGATCCTCGAGCACAGGATCAGCCCCAACCTCACCTATTACTTCATCGAGTACCACAGCTTCTTCAACCGCCCGGCTCTATACGACTGGCAGGGCATCGAATACGGCGACAATTCAGAAAGGTTCATCTTCTTCTGCAGGGCGTGCATGCAGGCGATCTTGGCGCTCAAGCTTAAGCCGGACATCCTGCACACGAACGACTGGCATACCGCCCTCTGCTCCGTATATCTCAGAAGTCCGCTCTACAAACACTACCATAATTTCGACAGGACGGCCTCCATCCTGACAATCCACAATCTCGCGTACCAGGGCGTATACCACAAGTCCCATCTTTATTTCACGGGCCTGGGCTGGGAATATTTCAACTACCGCTGCCTGGAGTTCTACGACCAGATTAACCTGCTCAAGAGCGGAATCCTGGCTGCGGATTATCTGACAACTGTCAGCCCGACCCACGCGCAGGAGATACTTTCTCCGACCTACGGCTTCAATCTCGATGCCCCGCTCAGAGATCGTTTCAAGGAGGGGAGGCTGCGGGGGATACTGAACGGGATCGACGTTGATGCGTGGAATCCGGCCGCCGACAAACATATCCCCGCCGGTTTCACCGCGGAAGACATGGCAGGCAAGACCATATGCAAGGAGGCGCTGCAGAAGACATTCAAGCTTCCTCATCGTCCCCACAGCCCGATATTCGGAGTCGTCAGCCGCCTCGCATACCAGAAAGGACTCGACGTGTTCGCATCGGCGATCGACGACATGCTGGTATATGATGACGTGCAGTTCGTCGTACTGGCATCAGGAGATACCGGACTCCAGAACTGGCTCCTCGCACTGGCCGCAAGGCATCCTGCGAAATTCGCAGTCCATGTCGGATACAGCGACAAGCTCGCGCATCTGATCGAGGCCGGCAGCGACTTCTTCGTAATGCCGTCAAGATACGAACCGTGCGGCCTCAACCAGATGTACAGCATGCGCTATGGAACTCCGCCGGTCGTCCGTTCTACCGGAGGGCTCGAGGACACCGTGGTCAACTACGATCCGAAGAATTATGCATCCTCTACTGGATTCAAGTTCTGGGACCTTTATCCCAAATCCCTGCTGAACACCCTCCGCTGGGCGGCTTCGGTCTACAGGCACGAACCGGACGGCTACAGGACTGTCCAGCTGAACGGCATGAGACAGGATTTCTCGTGGGATCATACGGCAGGCCTGTATGAGAGGCTCTACGACGATGCTGCTGGATCAGTTTGACTTCCAGCTCCCCGGGGAGCTCATTGCCCAGTTTCCTCCTGAGAAAAGAGGGGATTCCAGGATGCTTGTCATGGACAGGCGCTCCGGCATCTGCGAGATCCGCAGCTTCCTCGACATCGCAGACTACCTGCACGAGGGCGACTGCGTCGTCATCAACAATACCAGGGTCATCAACGCCAGGATATACGGCCGCAAGAACGGCGATGGCGCCAAGATGGAAATCCTCTTCCTGAGGAGGATGGACGAAATGAAGTGGACCTGCTTCCTGAAGCCCGGCAAACGCATAAAGGCAGGGACAAGGATAATGGCAGATGTGCCTGACGGAGCTGGATTCTGGCTTGTGATAACAGGCAAATCCGAAGACGGAGTTTTTACTGTCGAATCGGAAAGTGCTCCGATATCGGACATCCAGAAGCTCGCCGGACATGTCCCCCTTCCTCCATATATAAGGAGGAACGACGTGGTGCCGGACCATGAAAGATATCAGACGGTATTTGCACGCGAGGAGGGGGCTGTTGCCGCTCCAACCGCCGGCCTCCATTTCACGGATGGCGTTTTTGCGAAGTTCGCAGAAAAGGGTGTTTCGGTCGCGGAACTGACTTTGCATGTCGGGCCGGGGACTTTTCTTCCTGTCAACTGCGACAGGATCGAGGACCATAAGATGCATTCCGAATATTTTCTTTTGCCGGAGACGGCAAAGGAAGATATAAACAGGGCGAAAAGAAACGGCAGGAGAATTCTAGCAGTTGGCACTACATCGGTCAGGGTGCTCGAAACATGTGCGAATCCGGATGGCACAGTCAATGCCGGTTCCGGAGACACTTCGATTTTCCTCTATCCTCCATACAGGCCAAAGGTCTCCGACATGCTGCTGACCAACTTCCATCTTCCACGGAGCACGCTTCTCATGCTTGTGTCGACTTTTTCCAGCATAGACAAAGTTCTCAGCGCCTATGGCACCGCCATCGAGAACAGGATAAAGTTCTACAGCTACGGCGACTGCATGCTGCTTAAGTAAATCCATCTTCCGGATGGAGTTACAGATAGGCCTTCCTAAGTTAAAATGAGGTGAATTTTCCTCTTTTCCTTTGCATGGTTTTTTTTAGAACACTAGTTTACTGGTTTTATCCAGCAACAATGATCATGGAGTTTTCAAGTGAAGCAGGTGATGGACACAAGAAGTATAAGGGGGCTTTCCGAGGACGAGGCGAAGAAACGACTTGCCGAAGAAGGGTTCAATGAGCTGCCGGCTTCCGGCAAGAGGAGCATATTCCAGATAGCGTTCGGGGTTGTCAAGGAGCCGATGTTCCTTCTTCTCGTCGCATGTGGTGTCATATATCTCTGCCTCGGTGACAAGGAAGAGGCGATGATGCTCCTCGGCTTTGTTCTGGTCGTCATGGGGATTACCCTCTACCAGGAAAGGAAGACTGAAAGGGCGCTTGAGGCGCTGAAGGATCTCTCAAGTCCGCGGGCAAGGGTGATAAGGGATGGTGCTGAACGCCGAATCCCCGGCAGGGAGGTTGTGCGGGGCGATATCCTTGTCCTTTCGGAAGGTGATCGAGTGCCGGCCGATTCCGCAGTGATCGAGTGCCTGAATTTCTCCGTCGACGAGTCATTGCTTACAGGAGAGCCGGTTCCAGTCAGGAAAGCTTCCATCTCATCGGTGCTGAAAACGGACTTCAAGCCAGGAGGAGACGATGTCCCTTATGTTTTCTCAAGCACGCTGATCGTCCAGGGATATGGAATCGTGGAGGTCAAATCAACAGGAATCCATACCGAGATAGGGAAGATAGGAAAAGCTCTGCAGACGCTTGAGGAGGAGCAGACGCTCCTCCAGAAGGAAACCGGATCGCTTGTCAAGAAACTGGCGGTGATAGGCTTCTTCCTCTGTGCCGCAGTAGTTGTCTTCTATGGCATCCTCAATTCGGACTGGCTGAACGGATTCCTCGCAGGAATAACTCTAGCGATGGCCATACTGCCGGAGGAGTTTCCTGTAGTCCTCACCATCTTCCTCGCACTCGGCGCATGGAGGATCTCACGCAAACAGGTGCTGACACGACGCATACCCGCTGTCGAGACACTTGGTGCGGCCACGGTCCTCTGCGTCGACAAGACAGGAACACTCACATTGAACAAGATGACCCTTGTCAAGCTCTTCAACGGCGGCAAGTTCCTGGATCTGAAGCCGGATGAGCAGGACAGCTCCATGCCTGAGGAATTCCACGAGCTTGTCGAGTTCAGCATGCTTGCAAGCCAGACGGATCCGTTCGACCCCATGGAGAAGGCCATAAAGCGCACCACGGAAAAGTATCTCGAGCATACCGAGCATATACACAGGGACTGGCACCTGCTGCAGGAATATCCGCTCTCGAAGGAGCTGCTTGCGCTGTCAAGGGTGTGGAAGTCCCCCGACGGCAAGGACTATGTGATCGCCGCAAAAGGTGCTCCGGAGGCGATCGCCGACCTCTGCCATCTGGACGAAGGGGCAACGGCGTCCCTCATGGAGAAGATATCGGCCATGGCGGACGAGGGGCTGCGCGTACTTGGAATCGCCAGGGCGATTTTCACAGAGAAGGAGCTTCCGCAGGGGCAGCATGATTTCAAGTTCGAGTTCATAGGGCTGATCGGCCTTTCAGATCCAGTGCGGCAGACTGTGCCGTCGGCCATCGAGGAATGCCATTGCGCCGGAATCCGTGTCGTAATGATAACAGGTGACTATCCAGGAACCGCCAGGAACATCGCGCGGCATATTGGGCTGGACAACTGTGATTCAATAATCACCGGCGTGGAACTTGATACGATGTCGGACGCCGATCTGAAGGAACGTATCAGGTGCGTAAACGTCTTCGCGCGTGTGGTGCCTGAACAGAAGCTTAGAATTGTAAATGCATTCAAGGCAAACGGCGAAGTGGTCGCGATGACCGGCGACGGCGTCAACGACGCTCCGGCGCTGAAATCTGCGCATATTGGAATTGCCATGGGGGGCAGGGGCACCGATGTCGCCAGGGAATCCGCCGCGCTTGTGCTCCTGAATGATGATTTCACCTCCATCGTAGAGGCGGTGAAGCTTGGCAGACGCATATTTGACAACATCAAGAAGGCGATCGCATATATCTTCGCCATCCATGTCCCGATAGCCGGGCTCTCCCTGATACCTGTACTGCTCAAATGGCCTCTCATCCTGATGCCTGTCCATATCGTTTTCATGGAGCTGATAATCGATCCCGCATGTTCGATTGTCTTCGAGGCTGAACCCGGTGAAAAGGACGTCATGAGGCGCAAACCGCGCAATCCCTTCGAGCGGCTTTTCAACAAGCGGACTATTTTCATCAGCATCCTGCAGGGGCTGAGCGTTCTCATTATTGTCTTTGCCGTATATGCAATATCGAGAGGGAAGGGTGAAACATATGCCAGGGCGATGGCCTTCGTCTCCCTGATCGTGGCGAATCTCGGTCTTATATTGACCAACCGTTCGTGGACGCGTACCGTGTTCTCATCGCTTGCGACACCTAACAGGGCGCTTTGGTTCGTACTCGGCGGCACATGCATCTTCCTTGGGGTTGTCCTCTATACTCCGTTCTTCAGGCAGATGTTCAAGTTCGACATCATCCATTTCGACGATCTCATGATATGCATATGCGTCGGAATTGTAAGCGTGATATGGTTCGAGGCGCTGAAGCTTTCCGGCATCCTGAAAAAATAAAAACCGCGCCAGGGAAACTGGCGCGGTTTTAAATACAAGCCGCAATCCCTGCCGGGATTTATTTCTTCTCCTGCATGATCTTCTTGAAGAATTCACCGGATTCCGAAAGATTG
>CAZDNQ010000313.1:0-5952 GCA_964506605.1 uncultured Victivallis sp.
TGGATGTAACCGCCTGTCGGAAATATTCGTGCGCCACCTCGTACCACTCCTCCAGATATTCGCTCTGTGCGTTGTACGCCATGAGATTCCTGGCAAGCTTGTTGCGGTATTTCTCGATGCCGCCGTCGCCGGATGTGAAAGCGGATTTCAGCTTGGCATAGTCCTTCCTGATCGAATCCCTCCATGCGGGGAATTTCAGGAAAACTGATTCCGCCGGGGAGTTGAGGTTGTTGTCGGCTGAAAGATGTATGTTGAAATAGCCGTCGAGGTTGTCGACAGTGCATTTTTCAATGATGAGCAGGTGGTCCTGGGCGACGAACCCGAAACCATAGAGGTTCTCGCGGAAAGAGCTTATCGCCTCGCTGTAGAGCTTTGCGTAATGGACTTCCTCCTGGATTGTAAGGAGGGGGTTTTCGGCCATCTGCCGGAAATATATGTTCAACGAGTCGATCTCGCTGCCATCATGCCATGATTTCGCATCTTCCCCGGCGGCAACCGGCTGGTCTTCCTCCTCTGAGGAGGCGCCAGGGGCTTCCCTAGGCGAAAATTTCACATTCCTGGAAAATGGAATCATTCAAACACCTTTAATGCAAACATTGGAGCTGGGCAGAATTCCAAACCGGGCTCTATGTTCTTTTTTTCCAGCTCCGGCGTTCCGCATGGGCACCCGCGCATCTGCCATAAGACTCTCCAAAGAATATCACTTTGCAGGCTATAACCAATACATCGGAACAGGGAGATTTGCAATAGCTTTCATATACATTCCTGCAGTCAAAGTTTAATTGCCGCAATGCGTCTGTCTTTATTGTGTGTACTGCTGGCAAAGGCCAGGTAACGCGGAGTATCACCCCGCGATCTCGGGATAATATCCCGAGTTACTATGTACACATGCCTGCGCCGGTAAGCGTTAAGCCTGTCTTTTGACTCATAAGCAGCGCGGTTTTTAAACCGCCAGCCATGTGCCGGTTTAAAACCCGACATTCTTTCAAGGACGAACTGTCTCAAAAATCCCAAGCTATAGGCTTAACCGTGTTGGCGGACCCGGCGGTTGTGGTATATATTAGGGAAGACTCAGAAGTGACATGGGGGGCTGTGCCATGGAAGATATTTTCAAATGTTTCAACTGCGGAGCAGACAATGACAGGAATTCCTTGTCCTGCGTCAAATGCGGCGGCGGACTTGTCGTAGCGATGCTCGAATGCATCGAGCCTTTCGAGAACATCCCCGCCGGTGCGGTCTTCGAGCTTCTCCCCATATCCTATTCCATGGGCAGAGGTTCGGAAAACCACATATTGATAATCGACAAGTTCGTCTCCCGGCATCACATCGATCTCATATGCCATCCCACTGAAAAATACTTCGAAGTGCATGTTGTCGGCATGAACAAGCAGGACTTCGAGAAGGAATCATACAGGCTCCTGGACGGGGCGGTGATACCTGTCGGTTCAGGGTCATTCAAGTTCACCTACCTGAAGAAATGACCTGGCTTCCGACAGTCTGCATTATTTTCCAGCTTCGGCGGCCGACTTCAGCTTCTTCATCATCTTGACGCTCGTGCATGCCGGCTCGATCCTTGAGGATCCGCAAGACGGGCACCTGTTGATATCCTGCATCGCGGCCATAAACTCCTCCTTCGTCTTCAAGTTTCCGGGCAGTTCGCTCCTGAACGGGAAGGAGTTGCCGCATTCCGTGCAGTTCATCATGTAGCACAGATCGCTTTTCCTGCAGAACTGGCATTTTGTGTTCCTTATGTCGGACACGCCCATCTCCTGCGTCTGTCCGCAGGACCTGCATTTTACTACGTAGAACGAGGCGTTCTCATCGGGCGGATTTAGCCTTTTCATCATGAAATTGTATGCCGCAAGCCCCAGAAGCGCACCTCCTCCAAGGAGTATGGCCGCAAGGACATATTGGAATAAAACGCCTCTGATCCTGTGCGTGAAGCTTTCCTGGGAAAGGGGGAGGTTCCTGAAAAACTGATCAGACGTCGGTTCAGGCATGGGTATGAACTGTGGTGGCTCCGCCGCCCTGCCGGAACCTACATCCGACCCGATGGGCGCCGCCCCGGACATTGGTATTCCTTCCTCAGGCTGTGCCGCAACACCTCCGAAATAGACCGGCTCCCTTCCGGCAAGGAAGGCGTTGATTCCCGCGAATGCCTGCCTCAGCTCCTCAATCGTCGGCCTTGTCGCCGGCTCCTTGAGGAGCATGGATTCGATGGCGTCGGAGAATATCCTCATGACGGCAGGTGAATGAAGATGTATGGGAGAAGGCACATGGTTCAGGACCCTGTTAATTGCCAGCATCATCTTGTCCGCCGCAAAGGGGTTGTCGCCGGTGAATGCCTGATAGGCGGTGACGCCAAGGCTGTATATGTCGCATTTTATGTCCGGCGTGAATGTCTGCTGCGAGCTGATGTTGAGGTTTTCAGGCGCCAGATAGGATATGGTCGTCCAGATGTTCTTGCTGTCCATGGAAATAGTGCTCTTCGAATTGGCGAGAGGGATTATCCCGAAATCCCCGAGCTTGAAGAGATTCTCCTTTATCAGGATGTTTTCGGGCTTGATGTCGAAATGCACAAGGCCGTTGTCGTCCAGCACCTTCAGGGCGTCAAGCATGCTGGATACGAGGTAGGCGGTCTCCCTGTCCGACAGCGTGCGTGTCTTGAGGAGTGATGACAGGTCCTTCTGCTCGGCGTATTCCATTATGAGGTAGAGGCGGCCTCCATACTGGCCATATTCGAATATCTTCAGTATCTTGTCGGAACTGATCTTCTTCATCTTGGCCGCAGTATCCATGAACATCGGCGCGAAGATCTCCATGTCGGCGCTTTCCCGCAGCAGCTTGATGGCGACCTCTCCGCCCCCGCCCTTCTCGTCCGTGGCGAGGAACACGACCGAATGGCTGCCATATCCAAGGAGCTTCTGTATCCTGTAGTGCCCCGCAAAGACGGTCTGGTTCTTCACAAGATCCAGATCCTTCTTGTGGAGCGAGGAGATTTTGAGGAAGTTCTTCAGCTTGGCGATGAGATGCGCTTCAGTGACAGGCTTATGCAGGAAATCCGAGGCGCCTGCATCAAGCCCCTCCATGATCAGTTCCTTGTCCTGCGTCGACGACACGATTATGATGGGCACGGTCACGCCTTCCGCCGACGACCTCAGCATGCGGCATGCCTCGAAGACATCCATGGTCGGCATCTGGTAGTCGAGTATGAGCAGATCCGCCGGCTTCCTTATGAACTCCTCGATCACCTCCTTGCCGCTCGTGCAGATCTTGAATTCATGTCCGAGGTAGCCCAGTATGTTCTCATAGAACATCTGGGTGATCTTGTTGTCATCCGCCACTATTATCCTGGCCATTGTGCAACCCCTGTTTGAATGTCAGTATGGATTTCCCATGTCGAAATATCCCCTCACCGCCTCGGCGTTCCACGCCCTGCGTGACAGTATTATCTCATCAACAGCTCCCTTTAAGAAGAAGCTTGGAGGCCCATCCTGCATCCCCGCCGCGCCTATGAGCACCTTGGTTTCCATTATATTTGTAAGCTTGTTCTTGTGCATGTACAAGTTGGGATCAGCCGAGACTATATAGTCATTCGGATGGGAATCGTGTCCGTTCCAGCCATTTGCGCTGACAACTATAATCACAGGAGAACTTCCATCGCCCGGATCATGCGCGATGACTATCTTGCCCCCGGTACCGAATGCCGAGGAGTCGGCCAATTTCCCGCCCACGTGGAACGAGATGCTGCCGCCGTCGGCGACAAGCGCGAACTGAGTCCATTTCCCGGGAACCAGGCTGTTCCCATTTGAAGAAAGTGTCAGTGAGCCCACTTCGGCCTTCAACGATGTTCCCTGTGAATATACGGTGAATACGGCATAGTTCGGCCAAAGTGATTTCGACACGACAGTCTGTATGCCACCAAGAGTATCGAACTTCACGCTTCCGGCAATGGTGAAATCCGCGTTGCCGGGGGAAAGCTTCAGCACCTCGCTGCCTGGAACCTCCAGATAGTCGGTGAAGCCGTCGAATATCATGGACCTGTCATATTTCTGCCATCTTCCGGAATTGCGCCATTCGGGAGAGTTCTTCATGACGGCGTTGTAGTCTATGGGCTTGAAGCCGTCAAATCCGCAGCCCACGGCCCCGTTCAGCACCACATCGCAGACACCGCTGCTGGAAGTCCCCATGCGTGTATCAGGATTCTGGAAATTGTAGTTCAGGACGAGTTCGGGATCCCTGTTGAGCCCGCTGTTGTAGGCGAACCATCTTACGGATTTGGCCTTGAACTTGGCCTTGTGCAGCAACGGTAGCACCAGCCCCATCAACACTAGGATAATTGCGATGACCAGGACAATTTCTACCAATGTAAACTTTATCGAGCTGCGTTTCATTGGCACCCCCCCGGATGTCTGTGATATCATATCCCCATGTCCATGGAAATTCAATTTTCCCAGACAACAATAAGTTTCTTTTATTTGACCATGGTTTCTTGCTGAAAGATTGATATTCCATTTTACAAGCATATATTTATCGAGTTAAGTTTTTAGCCGAGGCTTTTGAAATTTCGACAGTTTCAACGGCGCGGAGCGACCGGGGGGTTAGGCATGTCTGACATATCCTTTGCATGCAAGAATTGCGGTTTGCAGGTCAAATTCGAGGCTGATTTGGCAGGTACAGTCGTACAATGTCCAAACTGCAGCACCTCCCTCATAGTTCCCCGGCACGGCCTCTATCCCGGACTAGAGTTCGGCGGATTCACTCTTGAAAAGAAGGTTGGAGCCGGAGCCATGGGTGAAGTATGGCTCGCACACCATGCCGAGATGAAGCGCAAGATCGCATTGAAGATCCTCTCCCCGGCCCTCACCAGCGATCCGGATTTTGTCAAGCAGTTCAACCGCGAAGTCCATAACAGCGGCAAGCTGCACCACAAGAATATCGTAAAGGCCGTGGATTCAGGAGTCGCCGGCGACATCCATTATCTTGCAATGTCATTTGTCGACGGCGAGTCTCTTGAGGAAAGGATATGCAAGACAGGAAAGATCCCCGAAAAGGAGGCGCTGCATATCGTCCGAGCCATTGCAGACGCACTGAGCTATGCATGGAGGAACTTCCAGATCATCCACAGGGATATCAAGCCCTCAAACATTATCGTCGACAAGAAGGGCGAACCGAAACTCATGGACATGGGGGTCGCCAAAAGCCTGTCGGAAGACGCCTCCATTACCAAGGCCGGGACAATCATGGGCACGCCGCATTACATAAGCCCGGAACAGGTTTCCGCGGAAGACGTCATCGATTTCAGGTCGGACATATATTCCCTGGGTGTCACGCTCTTCCACATGCTCGACGGAAAAGTCCCCTTCAATGCCAAGAGTTCTATTGCTGTGATGACAAAACATCTTACAGACGCGCCGCCTCTGCTTCATTCATTGAACCCGTCGATAAGCAAACCGTGCGAGGTGCTTGTCCAGCTGATGATGGCGAAGGACAGGAACTTCCGCCAGAAGAGCTGGGATGAACTTATAAGGGACATAGATCTGGTTCTTGATGACAAGATGCCGGCGACGCCATTCATTCCCGTCTCCGGCCCCACTCCGACCGAGAAATTCATCAAAAGCTATGTTCAGGAGGAGATAAAACTTCCAGAGCCAGGAGCCTGGCCTGCAAAAACTCCAATTTCAGGCACGGCGGGACAGCTTCATTGCAAATCTAAAATGCCGTGGATAATTGGCGCCGTAATTGCGGCCCTCGCCATCATAATTACAATAATCGTCTTTCTTTTCTTCTAGGCCTGTTTTCCCTATCCCTGTCGCCGTCGCAATCGGAACAACAAGTTCAAACGGGCACATCGGATAAATATTGTCCGGGACGAAAATGATGCGGAATTTATTCTGAAGGCCTCCTGCGTGCAAGGCTGCGGGGGGGGGGAGTGGAACTCCGCCGAGTCAG
>CAZDNQ010000314.1:0-5938 GCA_964506605.1 uncultured Victivallis sp.
CCCAAAAGCCATCGTCCTCGAGATCGGGGGAAACGACAACAGCGCCGATGGGAAGCTTCCGGATTATCTCTTCAACGTCAATGCCATCATCGATCAGGCTCAAAAGGCCAACCCCGATCTTCCGGTCATCCTCTGTGCAATTACTCCCAAAGGCATCCCGGCCTCCACCAATCCGGGGCTGGTCTCGTATCTGAAGAGGATTTACCCGGAGATTCCGGCCTGGAACGCCGCACTGGCCAAAATAGCGTCCACCAGGAAGAACGTCTATTATGTCGACTTCTATACTCCTTTGCTCCTTCCGGATGGCAGTGGTATTGACACGACCCTTTTCAATAGTGATCAGGTTCATCCCACGGATCAGGCGCACACGAAACTCGCCGGGGTCATTACCAAGAAACTGGAGGAGCTGAAACTGTTTTAAAACCATAAAGATTTTGGCCACTGACTTACACGGACAAGACACTGACTAAGATTTGCTGTGAATTTTATTTGCTCAAATAAAATTCGCAGCAAAGTTACCGTGTAGTTGCAGGGAAAATTAAATAAACGTGCATAAAAAACAAGAATTATGTATGAATCATTTTATTAATTCTGTGTCTTCCGTGTGTTCTGTGATTTAAAAATAAAATCTGTATGAAAGGAATTTATGCTAAGGAAAATGATATTGGTTTTCGGGTTTGTGATATTCGCCGCAGGTCTATTGGCTGAAGAAGCGGCGGTACCGCAGTTCCAGAACGGTGACAAGGTCTGTTTCATCGGCGACAGCATAACTCATGGCGGACAATACCATGTCCAGATACTACTTTATTACCTGACGCGTTTCCCTGACAGGAAATTCGAGGCGTACAACTGCGGGGTGTCAGGCGACTATGCAGGCGGTGTTCTAAGGCGGTATGACTGGGACATAAAACCTCACAATCCTACCATCTCGACAATCATGCTCGGAATGAACGACGTAGGACGTGACAACTACGGCAAGGACAAGACAGGACAGGACTTTGATAACAAGCACAAGTGGGCATTGGAAGGATATGTGAAGAATATGATGAAGCTGTCGGAGATGCTTGCAGCTGACAAATCCAAGATAATCTACCTCACCCCTTCCATATATGATCAGACCGGCAACATGAGCTCATTTAATTATTTCGGTGTCAACGACGCCCTAGGGACCTGTGCGCAGGAATGCAGGAAACTTTCCGAGAAATTCAATGGAGGACTCGTCGACTTCCATGGTCTGATGAGCAAGATCAACGAGGAACAGCAGAAGGCGAATCCTTCATTCACGATTGTCGGAGGAGACCGTGTCCATCCTGGCATGGAAGGACATTTTGTGATGGCATATGCCTTCCTCAAGGCGCAGAAGTGTCCGTCAATAGTGTCTGACATGTCGGTGGATGCCGCGAAATCCGCGGTTGTGAAACAGGACAACTGCCAGATTTCAGACCTTAAGGTGGAAAATGGGACCGTTACGTTCACATGCAAGGAGAATGCGCTGCCGTTCCCGATGGCTGATGCCATGGCGAAGAAGGTCGACGCGCTCATTCCGTTCAGTAATGACTTAAACCGCGAGATGCTTACGGTGTCCGGACTCACCGCGGGTGAGTACAAGATACTGATAGACGGACAGGAAGTTCAGGACACGACTGCAGATGATCTCGGTAAGGGCGTCAATCTGGGTACAAACCAGAAGACTCCGCAGATGAGGCAGGCATGGGCGGTTTCGGATCCCGTATGGAAAAAATACAACCTCGAGTCCTCGAAGCTGCGTCCGATAGTCTGCATCAGGAACGGGATGCTCGCCAATGCAAAGGTGAAGCCCGGCGATGTTGAAGCCGAGAAGAAGGTGCTGGATGCTGAATTGGAAAAATGCCAGAAGAGCAACAACAAATATGTTGCCGGGCTTATCGAGACGTATATTAAGGAATCTCCCAACCAGAAGAAGATCGAGGAGGATGCCGCAGCTTTCTGGGAAAGCGCCTATACGAAGAACCAGACGAAACCGCATAAGTTTGAAATCAGGAAGAAATGATAGAGATTTGACAGGATAACTGGGTTTACTGGATTGAGATGATATTGAATTCATATAATCCTGTAAATCCTGTTATCCTGTCGGAAGATTGTTTTACTTTATATGATTTTTGAACACCGGAGTCAGCTATGAGGAAAATCGCTGTTTTTTGGGCTTTCTGTTTTGCGGCATATATTGTAATGTTTTCGAGTCTAAATCTGTTTGGCGAGGAGGAAGATGCCATGAGGATAGATGTCATTGTCAAGGATAAAGTGCTGAACAAGGTAGACTCACGCCTGTTTGGACAGTTCATGGAACGGCCTGGAAGCGAGGCTGGACCGGAGAACATCTTCGTGCCCGGCACCCAGACGATGCAGCCGAAGGCGATTGAGATGCTGAAAGCGATGAAGATACCGATCATAAGGTTTCCCGCCGGGACCACCATAGACTATCTCAACTGGCAGGATGCGATAAGCAATGTGCCAGGCAGGGGGAAGGAGCGCCCGCTGTCGAAGGATCATATGGGCAAGGACATGACAAACAAGTTCGGATATGACGAGTATTTCAAGGTGCGCGACGAACTGAAGTGCCAGACTATACTCGTAGTGAATCTCCTGGATGGACTGGCGAAGCGTAGATCTCTCGAGGATGCCGCACTTAACGCCGCAGGACTTGTTGCATATGCGAATGCGCCTCTTGGTACGAAGCTTCCGGAAGGTATGCCGGACTGGCCGTCAGTGAGGAAAGCCAACGGACATCCTGAGCCGTACAAGGCGGAATACATCCAGATCGGGAACGAATGGTTCCTAGCCAGGTTTCATGAAGAGGTAAAGGAGAAGACAGGGATAAAGGATCTTCCCGGACTTTCGAAATGGTATATAAAATGCATAACTAAATATATTGAGATGATCGACGCGGTTGATCCTTCTGTGAAGATAATAATCGACGGTAACATGGGAATGGGATCTGCATTCACAAACGCTGTCATATCCGATCCGTTCATAAAGAGGAACGCTGATTTCATCACATTCCATACTTATGCTCCAGGCAAGATGGATGACATAAAGCTTGACGGTGCGCCGTATGACAAGATCACTGCAGAGGAGTTATGGTACAACTGGGTGTCGATGCCTGGAGTATTTTCCGACATGGGAGAGAATGTCGGTTTGGGCGATGAGATAAACAATGCGAGGAACAGCGGATACAGGATCTCCTGCACGGAATGGAACTGGAACGGCTGGGGCCTCAACAAGATTGTTCCACCGCCTGAAATCACCCATCATATGGCTGCATGTCTGGGCGCAGCTGGATTCATGCATGGGCTGATGAGGCAGGGGAACGATATCGATATCGCCACCCAGTCGATGTTGATCGGTTCCGGATGGGGGATCGCAAGCATAAGGATCGATCCGGAGGCCAAGATAGATCCGTTCTTCAATCCGCAGGGGCATGCTGAGATGTTCTATGCGAACCACCATGGCGACAGGCTGCTTGAGATTTCAATAACGGGCAACCAGGCCTATGAGCAGCCGTATCAGAACCACTGGTCTCCGCCAAAGAGGAAGGTAGCTTACGCCGACGTGCTGGCTTCTGCGACAGACGGTAAAATTTTTGTCCATGTCATAAACAGGTACTTTAAAAAGAAGATAGTTGTTGACATTGATGCCGGTGCCGTTGGCGGGATGAAGGAGGATGCGGTACAGTTCTGTCTTGAAGGCTCGATGAAATACGATCCGAAGACCTATGTCGGGCTCTGCAGGATCAGCGAGAAGCCTGTTGCCGTGAAGGATGGAAAACTTTCAGTGGAGACTGCCCCCGGAAGCTTGAGCATCGTGGAGATCGGAAGAAAGAATTCATATAAGTAATTTGACAGGATAACAGGATTGACATGATGAAATAAATTCATTTTATCCTAAAAATCCTGTAATCCTGTCTGAATCTAATGTTTAGATTTATAAGGAATAACATGTCTGATGTACCGGTAAAATCGCTTAAGAAGGCCTTGGATATCCTGACCGTCCTTGTGTTCGATGATCCTGAGTTGAAAGGCATCAAGCTTACTGATCTGGCGAAGCGCCTGAATCTTCCTCCAAACACCACGCACAATCTTTTGAAGACCATGACATCCTGCGGATATGTATCGCAGAACGAATCGGGAAGGTATCGTCCTGGGCCTCAATGCCGGAAGATTGGAATGATAAACAAGGTCGAAGGCGGGGATTTCAGACAACGGCTTGCTGATGTCCTCAGGAAATATTCCAGTCAGATAGATGAGGCGATGGTTTTTGCCGCGCTTCATGGCGGGAAACGCGTTGTCCTTGCAAGATCCGAGCCTGTCAACCAGGTAATCCGTGTCGACCAGCAGATGGTCGAGGGCAGGAGCATCTACCGGCTTCCTACCGGACGTGTCCTTGTTGCGTTCGCATCACCGGAAGATTACCGGCTTATAATTGAGAATTATGGTGAACCCGGAAAGAACTGGCCGGACTATGAGCTTGATCTCAAGCGCATCCGCAATGAAGGGCGCTGTTCCATGATTCCGGATTCCGTTGGCCTGAATTCCTTCGCGCTGCCCGTCTTCGACAGGAAAGACCGGCTTCTCGGCGCGCTTGGCTGCTATGCACCGGCGTTCCGCAGCGGAGCGGCAGTACAGAAGAAGATCCTGAACATCCTCCGCCTGGCCGCTGAACAGCTTTCAGCCTGACAAAGCCCTATAATTCCATAATATGGAAATTATTCAGGATTTATCTCCTCCTGTGTTGAAGCCCCTTCCCATAGCGTATAATTTCAATGGCATGGAAAAGAATTTCTATAATATGGAAATAAAGGAGAATGCCATGAACAGAGTACTGACAGAGAAGGTGAAGGCGGAAATGCTCAACTTTGGTATGGATCTTGTGGGATTCGGCCCGGTGGAACGCTGGAAGAACGCCCCGTACCTGCTGAGCCCGCAGGCGATACTTCCGGAATCAAAGACCGTCGTCGTCGGTGCCATACATATAACCGACACCTGGTGCGAGATGGGCGGAGAGCCGGAACCCCAGGACCGCAGTCCGGGCGGCTGGATGGACCAGAACGGCCTTCTCGACCGTACCGCATACCGCGTAGTCAGGATGCTCAACGACCAGGGGCACAAGGCGATCGCCGTCGCCAGCTCGAACATCTGGCGCTACCGCCAATATGAAGGAATCCCGAGCCTTTTCGCTCCGGATCTTTCCCATATCCATGCCGCCGCCGCCGCAGGTCTTGCGGAAATCGGCTGGTGCGGACTGGCAATCACGCCTGAGTTTGGAAGCCGCTGCAGGTTCATCTCCATTGTCACCGATGCGGAACTTGTTCCGACGCCCATGTATGACGGACCGAAGCTCTGTGACATGTGCGGCGAATGCATCACGCATTGTCCGTCCCTCGCGATGAAGAAGGACATGAACGCCAAGGCCCCGCACGTAGTCGAGATAGGGGGAAAGGTATACAAATACGCGAATAAGAACATGTGGCGATGTGCCTGGGCGGAGCATTTCAACCTGGATCTCAATTCAGATACGCTGAAGAATGAAGCCCATATCGATGAGAAGACTATTTTGAACGAGCTCCATACCAAGGGAGTCCGCGGGCACGAGCGCGGCGTCTGCCAGAAATACTGTGTCCCTCCGCATCTCAGGACCAAGAAACCGAGTTTCGGCCGCGACAAGATGATTGCCCAGAACCGCATCAACCAGCGTTATCCGGATTCAATGCCTACTCTCAGGAAGATGCGCGACGACGTGATTGCCAGGGCGGTTGAGCTTGGAATGGATCTTGCGGCAGTAGCACCGCTGAAGACGGATACAGATGCCGGAAAGATCGCAGTGAAGGATGCTCCCGGAGTCCGTACGGTGTTTGCGTTCGCATTCCAGATCCCCCCCGAGGCAAAGGAGGGCAATCTCCCCC
>CAZDNQ010000315.1:0-5933 GCA_964506605.1 uncultured Victivallis sp.
CGAACCCCTTGGGCCTCTTGTCATAATCCAGCCTGTATGCGCAGAACGAGCATCTGGCGTTGCATACGTTCGTGTCCTCCACCCCGAACGAGCGGAAATCCTGCTCCAGCTCCTCCTTCAGCTGCTTCTTCATCAGCGGAAAGGTAATATCGACGGTGCGATCGAGAAAATAATTGAAAACAGATGACAGCTTTTCCTTCATTACAGAAAATCTCCTTGAAAAATTAAATTAGATTCATCTTTGCCCAAATGCAATTGCCGGCCCCGCTCATAGTTTGAGGAATGTCCCCAGCGTGAGGACTGTCTGGACCAGATCGCCGCTTATGCCGGGAATATTTTCGCCTTCAAGCCAGCGCGGGAATTCATCCTTGATCTTTGCAGTGTCAAGGAACCCTGCTTCCTCCAGGACATCGGACCTGCAGAGGTCGTTGACGGCCTCCTTGAGACGGGGCTGGCTGCGCAGGGCGTGTTCGCGTGAAGGCCATGTCCTTTCCATCCATTCAGGTTTCTCCTCCTTCGGGAAGATCTTGCGTTTCACCGCTCCTGCAAGCTGGTAGGCTGTCTGCGTGAACGCCGATGCGGTCACAGGCAGATTGGTGTTGGCGCTCCATATCTTCGCGAGGCGCGGATCGAGTATCTCCAGGCATCTCTTTTCTATCCTTCCGGTGAAACGCTGTTCGACCGGGAGGGCGAGATAAAGGTCGAAGATATCGTTGTCGAACGAGATCACCCTCTGTTCCGCGAGAGTTGCGATGGTGGCATGGTTGGGATAGCTGTAATGCCGAGAAAGATGGTGGAATGTCAGATATTCCCAGAGGTCGTTCGGCGAATCTGTCAGATTCCTGCCGTCCGACAGCACCTCTGAAACGCTTTCGCGCTGGAACTCCTTCAGGCCGTCGCGCCTGTCACTTCTTATGTAGTTCCACACGTCGGCCTGCTTGATCCTGTACGACACATTTGAAATAAAGAAGGAAACAAGGTCGTCGGGAAGTTCGAGCAGGGTCTTGTAATAGAGAGTCCTGCCGCCTATCACTACCGCCTTGCCTGGTATGTACATCCCCTGGAACATGTAGTCGAATCCGTGCCCGTGGAAGCATACGTCGGCGTTCTGCCGTACAGGCTCAGAATATCCGAGGAAAAGCCCGTGGTCGTAGTTGTACATCCCTCCGATGACCCTGACGGACGCCTCGAATATCTGGGAGTAATGGTCTGGATGCAGCTTCAGGAACACATGTTTCGCGCCCTTCGTGTGCGCTATCTCCCTGGCGGTGCGGAGTTCGCGGTTTTCCGAGATTGTCGCCGTGAAGCAGGTGGGGTAGTTCTTCTCGAATGCGGCAAGGACTGAACGCGAGTCCATCCCTCCGCTGAGGAAATGGCCGTAGCGCTTTCCGTCGCTTGTCTTGTTCTTCACGGACCTTTCGACAAGTTCTGCGAGCAGGTATGCGTTCTCGTTCAATGAGGAGTTGTTCTTTTCATACCTCCTCTGCCAGTAGCGGACAAGCTCCTGCTTCCTGCCGTCAATTTCCAGGATCGAGGCGTCCGGGAGGAACAGCACGTCGCCAAAGAATGTCTTTGTCCCTAGGAGGCGCTGGAAGAACAGGAATTCGCACATCGCCTCCTGGTTTATTTTCAGCCCTAGCTCCTTCCTGATCTGCCACATGCATGAGAAGTACGGCGTGGCATGGAAGTCGCCTGATGCCGTGTCATGGTGGTAGTACAGGGGGATTGATGTGAATCTGTCGTTGATGATCCTGAGGCCGCCGGTTCGCCTGTTGAAGACAATGAAGACGAATTCGCCGTTGAGCTCCTTGGAGATCCGGGCGCTCAGGTCTCCATCCTCCGAGACGATGCGCACCGCCTTCTCGCGGTCTATCCTGTCGCCGACCACCGGACTGCCCAGGAGTATGATGCACTTGTCCCCCGCCTCCTTTATGAAAGGGGCCGGATTGACATTTGAAAAGGATATTGAGAGCTTCAAACTTTCCGATTCGGCGGAATATCTGATCTCCCCGTTGTTCTTTATATGCTTTCTTTTATCGGCCACCGACAAAAGAAAAGATGGTATTGAAAATTCCGGTCTGAAATCTGCAGAGTCCATTTTCACCTTATAGCGATATGTTGAAGATTTTCAGCCACCTGTTCGTGGCGATCAGGTTCCACCAGACTGGATCGAAGGGGCGCTTCCCCTCAAGATATTCATTTACGCCGGCAAGCACGACATCACTGTTCACGAACGGCAGATTCACTGCGTCGTTGATGCTATCCTTGAAGAACGGGAGCATCTCGTTGCCAAGCCATGTCGGAATCGGGCTTGAATAACCCTGCTTGTCGCCCCTGTCGGTTATCATTTCAGGTATGTATTTCTTCGCGGAAGTCCTCAGCAGCCTCTTTGTAGTCCCGTCCCAGATCTTATGGCTGTCCGGAAGCGACACGCAGAACTCCACAAGCCTGTAGTCGAGGAACGGCACCCTTGTCTCCCTGGAATGGGCCATCGAGTTCCTGTCAACATTATGCAGGATGTATCTAAGTATCTGCATCCTGGCCCTGTGCATGTCCTTCACCGAAGGCTGCTCCCTGCGGATTGGGATCTCAGGAGGATTCCGAGAGCCAAGAAGACTCTCGGGATCGATGGCCGGGCTTGAAGGATATTTCACATGCGAGGGATATGCCAGGCGTCCGAGCTTCCTCAGAATTATCTTGGCGCTGTATCCATGTTTTTTCCTCAGGACGAGAAGCTGCCGGATGAACTGGGAATAGTGCTTCGTCCGACCCAGATCGTATATCATGCTCCAGAAGAAATCCCTGTAGCCGCATAGGATCTCGTCGCCTCCCTGTCCTTCGATGATCACCTTCCTGAAATCGTTGTCCTCCTGGATATGCTTGTACAGCAGCCAGTGCGGGACCGGGGAACCGTGCCTGACCGGGATGTCGTTGTGCCAGATGACCAGGTCGAGGTAGTTTGCGGCGTCTTCAGGTTTCGGGAAATGGAGGGAGGAGGCCGCGCCGGTATGTTCAAGGACCGCATTAATGTATTTCCTCTCGTCGACTGGACTGTTCTCATAGCAGGATGAGAAAGTCTTTAGAGAGGCGCTGTTGCTTCTCGGGATCTGTGTGCACATGCCGACAAGCGTCGAGGAATCCAGGCCTCCCGAGAGGAGGAATCCCACGGGGACATCCGCCCTCATCCTCAGCTTTATTGAATCCTTCAGCAGTTCCTGGAACCTTTCCGAGGCGTCCTCGAACTTAATCTTTGAGGTCCTGTGGAGATTCAGCTCATACCATTGTTCAACCTTGAAAGGACGGCCAGGCCTCCAGTTCGGCAGTTCAATTTCAGCAAGATGCCCCGGTTCGAGCTCCCTCACTCCGTTCCACAGCGTCTCGTTGTCGAAGTCGAAGTCACCGCTGTTGATGAAATGATAGAGCTTCTCGCGGTTGACCTCGGCGCTGAATCCAGGCACGCACATGAACTGCTTTATTTCCGAGGCGATGCAGAATATGCCGGACCTGTTCCAGATGTACATGGGCTTGATTCCAAACCTGTCTCTTGCCAGGAAGAGCTTGTGTTCCTTCCTGTCGAAGATGCAGAAGGAGAACATGCCGTTGAACTTCTTCAGGCATTCCTTGCCCCATTTCTTGTACGCCGCAAGGATAACCTCCGTGTCCGACTCCGTCCGGAACATGAAGCACTGGGCGATAAGTTCCCTTTTAATTTCCAGATAGTTGTATATTTCACCATTGAAGACGATCCAGTATCTCCCGTCATCATAGGAGAGGGGCTGGTTCGAACGGGGATCCAGATCGATGATCGACAGCCTGCGGTGGCCGAGGGAGAGCCGTCCGCACGCGGTGTCGAAATTAATGACGCCGTATGCGTCAGGCCCGCGGTGCCTGATTATCTCCAGGGCGTGGTGCCCCCCGGTTATGATCTCATCGCCTATATGTACAAGTATTCCGCACATAAATTAATTTAGAAAGTAGAATTTAGAAAGTTGAAGACATGACATTAAATGTTTTCAAGGTTCAATTTCTTCCCTATACTGGTGAATATTGCAAGAAGCTCTGAGGATTCCTTCAACAATGGCCGGACTTTGGATTTGTCAAACAAATCCGTTTCGTCCATCAGTTCCAACCAATATTGTGTTTCTGAAGCTTCTTTCTGGACAATTCCAATTTTATGTTTGAAATCGCACTTTGATTCCGCCCGGTTAGCTTCACGGTAATTGGCCCCTATTGAGGTTCCAGCTTTCAATAGCTGATATGACAACACGTCATTGACTTTAGAGCTTGGAAGATTGGAAATAAACTTGATCAAGTCAATTGCGAACAACTTTGTTCTGGTTTCGAGTCCTGCTTTTTTTGTATTCATTACCATAATCAGTCCTAATCTTATGTTTTCTGCTCTCTGCTCTCTGTTTTTTACTTTCTACTTTCTAAATTCTACCTTCCACTTTCTATTTTCTAAATTCTAAATTCTCCTTTCTAAATTCTAAATACCCACCTTTTTCCATCCGTTTTCAAAGAATATCCGGAACCAATGTTCGAGATTGAAATATGTCCAGAGGTATCCGCTGTTGACCTCCTGGTAGGAGCCGTTCCTGTATGAGGTGTAGATCCTGTTGAAGAATTCATGATCAATAAAGTTGCGGGATCTGAAACTTCCCGATTCAACCGTCTGGGAATAAAGACTGCTGTAAGGGCCTTTTGCCTCCATCCACAGGTTTATGGGCGTCCCAAAGCCGACCTTCTTCCTGTAGATCTGGTCCTTGTCGATGTATTTCTCGGCGACTTTCTTGAGCACCGACTTCCTTTCTCCATTGTGGACGTGCAGCTCATAAGGTATTGAGTTTGCCAGACCGAACATCGGCACGGTGCAGAACGGGACCCGCAGCTCCATGGATGCCGCCATCCCCATCCTGTCGGCCCTCCAGAACCACTGTGGAAGATCGCATTCCTGATCCTGGAGGATTGCCTCGTTCAGGACATTGCCTCCGGCTGACATGATAGACTTCAGCCTTCCTCTGATCGATGAGTCGTCGCCTTTCAGCAGCTTGTCCGTAAGATTGAGATCGGAATATGACAGGACATACATCGCAGGATTGTACTTGGTTATGTTGAAAATGCTCTTGCCTGTCAGACCGAGCAGCACCTTCCTGGCTGCCGGGTGCCTGTACAGGAAATTCCTCCGCCTAAGGTTTTTAATTGATGACGGCAGGAACCTGGAATATCCGAGAAACGACTCATCGGCTCCTTCTCCTGTCAGCATCACAGTTATGAATTCCCTGGCCTTCTTTGTGAGATAATAAGTGCATACCGTATTCGGATCGTTCAGCGGATGCTCGTAATGCCAGATGGATTTCCCGATAAGACCGGTGTAGCTGTCCTCGTCCATCGGGAAATCATGGTGCTCGGTGTCATATCTCGACGACACCCTTTTCTGGTATTCAGACTCGTCGTACTGGGACTCGCCGAAGGATATCGAGAAGGTGTGGAATTTCTTCCGGACCTGCTGGGACGCCATTGCAGTTATAAGGCTTGAATCAACACCTCCGCTCAGCTGGACTCCCAGTTCGACGTCGCTCCGGAGGTGGATCCTGATGCTCTCCATCAGCTTCGACTCCGTTTCTGCGCAGGCTTCGTCGAATGAAATTGAACGGTCGGGTTTCAGCGTTTCCGCGAGGTTGAAATATGGATTTTCGGATATGCGGCCATCCTTATATTCCATGAAATGACCGGCTTCAAGATTATATACATCCTTGAACAAGGTATCCCTTCCGATCACGGATCTGAACACAAGATATTCCCTGATGGCATCCTGGTTTGGCTGGAGACTGCAATAGGGCAGCAGGGACTTTATCTCGCTGCAGAAGATGAAGCGCTCTGAATCCTCGAAGAAGAACAGGGGCTTGATGCCAAGCGGATCGCGTCCTATGAAA
>CAZDNQ010000316.1:0-5907 GCA_964506605.1 uncultured Victivallis sp.
ACCACCAGCAGCTCTATAAGGGTGAAATTATTACCGGCCTTGATTTTCATGTATATTCTCCCCTAAGCATTATACTATAAAAAGGCCCTTCTGTCTATAGATAAGGATATTCCGCTCCAGCAATCTCCCGGAAACATCTATTTGAATGAGATGCTGTCGGCATCCCTGGTATATAGATCAAGATCGTATACGGAGGAGGCTTTCCTTCCGTCGACGAAGAAGTCCTCGAAGACGACGTTCCTGACCTTATGCTCAGGATCGAAGCCGCTGATCAGTGAGAACGAATAGCCCGGATTGTATATGGTCATGTCGACCTGGATGTTCTTGAAATAGATATTCTCCACGTGCCCGCGCTCCCTGTCCTTTGTCCACATGGACTTCAGTACCCGTATGTCGACGAGGCGGTAGTAATGGTGTTCAACCCTGATATCCTCGTAGTATATGTCCTTCACCAGCGCCCGGTCGGAATTCCGGATCGAGAACGCCGACCCGAAATTGTGGATGGCGACAATGTCGCAGTCCTCGAAACGGATATTGTGCACAAGCTTTGTCCTAAGTTCATGTCCGATCTCCATTGCGGCTCCGGACTGCTGGAGGAAGATGCAGCGCCGCGTCGTGATGTTCTCCACATCGCGGCTCCAGTCGTTCAAGGAATCCAGAGGATTACTCAAATCGAGTGATTTGATCACGACACCGTCGTCGTTGCACATGAACGTGCAGTCCTCCACAAGGATGTCCCTGCATCCGCAGATGTCTATGCCGTCGGATGAGAGCACGTCGCCGATCTCGCGCAGTCCGCTTACCCTGATGCGTTCGCAGGCTCCAAGGACCGTCATCCACGAAGCCGGGTTTATGGAGATGATCCCATCGATCGAGGAGTCGGTGCACTGGTCAAGGACAATTGTCCTGCGTTCCCCCTTCTTATAAATGCATGCGTCGAGGATCCCGCGGCCCCTTATTTTCACATTCTTCGATTTCAGCGCCCGCACGCAGCCTCGAACAACCGCGCCGCCCTCGATGTAGAGGGTCTCATCGTCGTGAAGAACGATCTCGCCGGCCTCATGTATCCTGCCGGCCTTGAAATATTTCACCTTGGGATCGGTCGGGTCGGGTACTTCGGTATCATGGCTGGAAACATACAGGAAGAGAGGCCTGCGGCCAGGGATGTCGACTACAAGATCTCCCGGACCTTTGACTCGGAAAGATAGGCATTTCCCCTCGATGGCAGGCTTTATCCCGCGTTTCAAAGGACGCACCTTTGCGTCCTTGACTGGTTTCCTGGTCCGGACAACCACCTCGAATCCGGAGTCCGCCGAGAACGCGCAGAAATCGGCATTCTTCATCTGGCAGATGCGGACATCCATTCCATCGACTTCAATTGTGACATCATGCGGCGCCGGCAGCGGAAAGGAATATGTTGTCACAGATGCATCTCCTGACTTCCTGATATTCCTTTTTTGTCCTCTGGCAGAATTTTTCATTGGAGTACAATGTCCGCTGGCTAGGGTGTTGCCGGCTGGATGCTTATAGGATCTGCGTTGGGAAGGACTTCATATTGGAGAACGCCGTTTGCGGCTGTCGCCGTCGTTTTCCTGGAGCCCTGCGCTATCTGGCATTTCTGCCAGCCGGCCGGAACCTGCGTGATCAACGTCAGCGGAGCGTCATACAGCTTCGGATCAATCTTGTCGCTGGTGTATTCCTTGCCATCAATATCATGGAACTTGGGATTGATCTTTGCGGTCAATGACAGCTGGATCTTCTTGTCAGTCGCCTCCATGACCTTCACTTCGGCGCCATTCCGCTCGGTCTCGTATTTGTGGGAGGAAATGTGGTCTGTCACCCATATCTGGTCCTGTTTCGATGAAAGGTAGTCAAGGAGCTGGAGAAAATCCGGCATTGAAGCCGCAAGCCAGTCACCACCGACTCCATGGAAGACAATGTAGCCGGTAGACCCGTCGGCAAGGGCTTTTTCAGCTACGGCGACCAGATCCTTTCCGGTCTTGTAATGGATTGCCGCACCCTTGAACGGACCGCGGTCGACCAGATTGTATTTTAGCAGTGCCTCTTTTTCCTCTTCCTTTGAGACAAGCCAGGTACCCTTTCCCGTGCCGGGCTTGCCCCATGAGACCAGTCGTGGTGTCTTGCGGTCCGGGTATGCCTTGTCGATGGCCTCACTGCAGAGCTTTATCTCTTCATCAAGCTTGGCCGCATCCTTTGCGCCGGAGTGTGTGAAGGTGTGGTTCCCATATTCCATCCCTGTTGCCGGAACTTCCTTTTTCCAGGCGTCGGTCCATCCCTTGCCGGGGCAGACGTAGAATGTGCCTGTGAAGTTGCGTTTTTTCAGTTCCGGGATCACGTTCTTGAGATGTGAAGGAGCATTGTCATCGAACAACATGAGGAACGACGCCTTCTTGTTGTCCTTCCACTGTGCGACCTTGGTGTCACCGGCCTTGCCCGCGTCCGCCGCTGTGGCCAGCTGCGGGATTCCGAGAATCATGGCGCCTGTAAAGACTCCCAGAAGATAGGCTGCAATCGAACGGGACTTGAGGTGAAACATCGCTGTCCTCCTTAAAAGTATTGAAGTAAATATACCATCGATAGTATTTTATAGCGCGAATATGCTTTGTCAAGATTGCAGTTCAAAAATAAACCTATTGACGGAAGGACTTAATAATTAGGCGTCGTGCCCCATCCAGACGATGAAACCGCCGCATCTGGGGAAGCGCGATTTTGCGGATTTCGCAGCGATTGAAAGAGCCTCGGCCTGGCGCGCCTGGCTCCATTTGACATATTCATCGAGACTGCGCGGCTTCCGCCCCTTCTCCTTCTCAAACTCAGGCCAGTCAAACCACCATGACGTCCTGTGCCAGAGCGGATTGTCGAGCGAGACCGGCATCGGGCCCTTTTTTCCGCAATACTTTTTGAGTATGGAGACGGAGCTCGCTCCGGGGCATCCCGCTTCAGAACGGAACAATGAATCGTCCTTGCTCCAGTATTCCCGCTGCCTCTCCATCTTTTTGTCGACGACGCCCCATGGGCCATGGATGTCCCAGTGCAGCCCCTTCCCGTAGTTCTTCTCTTCGGCATAGAAGAGCGGACCGGACGAAGAAGTCGGCAGGAACCTGCGTCCAGGATCAAGCTCCTCTGCGATCTCTGCGAACTTCGCAATCGTCGGATTTGTGCAGTCGATCGGCTTTCCAGTGCCTGGAGTTCCGTCCATCTTCGTCTGGAGCTCGTTGCCCCCGCACCATATGATCAGCGAAGGATGGTGCTGGCGGCGCAGTATGTACGAACGTGCGATCTTCGCAAGTTCCAAGATGGAATTTCCATCCTCCGGCGGATTGTTGTCGATGCCTGACGACGACAGCGGGAACTCCTGCCAGATCATTAGTCCGAGCCTGTCGCAGTCATCATAGAAGGATTCCTTCCCGAGAGTGGCGCCGCCCCAGACACGGAGCAGGTTGCAGCCCATTTCCCTGTATTTTTCCAACATCGCGAGGGTGTCGGATTCTGCGACATCCGCAAAATTCGGAAGGATAGGGGTCCAGTTGACGCCCTGCAGGAAGACAGGCTTGCCGTTGACCACGCAGATCCACGGATCAGCCTCCTTTGGCGCGCCTTCGCATTTCTTCCATTCGACACTGCGGAACCCGATCTGCCGGGAAGCGCTGTCCTCTACGGATCCGTCTTTTGACAGAAGATCAATCTTTAGCTGGTAGATCTCCTGTTTCCCGAGACCGTTCGGCCACCAGAGAGAGACGGGCATTTCTTTTGACATGAACCCTTTTTTGGAAAACTCAGCAGGGCTGATGGTCTGTTTCAGAACTTTTCTTTTTTTGGAATCCTCAAGTGATATTTCCAGGCGGCTTCCTGCGGAATTCGCAATTTTCCCTGAAACTTCAATCCATCCTTTCTCTTTCAAGTGGTCGGCATGTGAGACGCAGCGCAGTTCTGAAATGAGTGGTCCTTTACTGACTTCAACACGGACACCGTCCCAAATTCCGATCTGGACCATACGGCTTATCCAGTCCCAGGTGTAGTTGAAACGCGGCTTCCACTGTTTCATTTTCGATGTATAGCCGATCTGTCCGAGCCAGCGCGGGGGGAGTTCAAATATTATTTCGATCCGGACCGGCTTTCCTGAACTGATATGCTCCGTCAGATCAAATTCATATGGTATAAACGAATTGTCGAAGGTGCCGATCTCCGTTCCATTCACGAATACGCAGCCGTTGCCGTCGAGGCCGTCGAGTTTCAGGACGGATCTGGATCCCTTTTGGATTGTCTGCGCAGGAATCTCTGTCTGGAAGATCCAGTCGCGGTTTTCAACCCATTCGCAGTGGCGCGCGTCCATGCCGATGTTCCAGTCCGGTATGACTTTTGCATTCAAAAGGGCTTTCTGGACTGAGCCGGGGACTTTTGCTGGCACGGGCCCGACTTCAGGCCTGAGAGATATGCCTGTTTCAGCGGAATATCCGAGGCGCCAGGCGTTCGGCATGAACCCGCGGAGGGTCCATTTCAGCTTTGAAAGATCGATAGTCTGTTTCATTTCTCCCCACAGTTATGGAATTTAGAGGTGATTTTTATAGAAATTGGCACTTGGCGGGTAAAAGTCAATGATTGAAGGATGAGGGAAAGAGGATAAAGAAAACGGCTATTTTCCAGGAAATTACAAATTTTCAGGGAATCGCCGTCCATCTCGCGATGACAAGATATTTCTCGCCGCGGAGCGAACCGAGACCCATCATTCCACCGCCTCCGCCACCACCTCCGGGCGGTCCGAACTGCGGCCTGAAATCCATTCCTCCGGGTCTTCCCTGACCCTGCTGGAAGTCTGGAATCGGAGGAGGACCGCCCGCATCTGGCCCGCGTGCAGGCATGTTTCCGCCCCTGCCTCCTCTGCGCGGCCTGAAATTCCCGGCGCCGGGCATTCCGCCGCCGCGCTGTCTTGACATCATTGTGTCCTGCGGGGCCTCAGGAAGATCCACCTTTGCTATTGTATCGCATTTAAGCCCTTTGAAATATCTTTCGGACATGTCCTTGAGAGAAGATTCGCTTCCGACAAAATAAATCTTGCCGTCCTTTGACCATTTGATGATATCCTCGGAGAGTGCCGCGGCAAGTGCGTCTCCTGTCAATCCTTCATATTTCCCCCTCAGCGACTTCAGCTTTCCCGCCTGCATCGGCCTGGGGGTGCTGTCGTCTGCATTGCGGTTCTGGAATCCGCGCCCCTGCGCGCCAGAAGTGTCCGCCAGCTTCCAGCAGCGTATGAAATCGAGATGCTGGAGCAGTCCCTGATCTGCAACCAGGACGGATCCTTCAGGGACATTCTTCCGGAGTTCCGCAGTGGATACTGATAGCACCTTGTGCTGGTATTCCATGGTTCTGAGCTCCTGCAGGCTGTTTGGAATGCCCCACAGGGCGTATGCCAGGAAAATAACTGTCACCGCCGAGATCCTTGCGGCAAGGTTCAGACGACCGATCAGGAAGTAGAAGGCCCAGGCGGCCGCAATCGAGAACAGAGGAAAGAGAGGCATCAGGAACCTGAGGCTGCCTGCGCCACCGCCCATTCCGTCCCAGTAGTACGCCATATATAGGAGGATGGTGGGGACTGCGAGGATCGCAGCAAGTATCCCGAACGGACGCGCGATTCGGCCGCGGAAAGAAGGACCGTCCTTTTCATTTCCATCCTGCCGGACGCTGATCATCAGGACTATTCCGATGATCGCAAGAGGGAGGAGCATACCGACACCTTCGCCGAGGAGGTTCTGTATGTACTGCAGCCAGTGCTGCTTGAAGTAATCCCATCCGAATCCGGTCTGCTCGTGGGTTATGGAATAGGCTGTCTTCCAGAACGCCCCGAACGTGAGTTGGTTCCTTATCATGAGTGGGATCACGGGGATTAGA
>CAZDNQ010000317.1:0-5903 GCA_964506605.1 uncultured Victivallis sp.
GTTTCCGGATCATAGATGCGGAACTCATATGCGATCTTCTTAACTTCCTTTTCAAAGCGCTTTGTGGAAAAGCGATATGTGAAGCCATCGGACTTCGGGCCTGATTTTAATATGGTTTTACCGAATGGATCATATCCATATTCCGCGACCTTCGCAGAGTTTTCCGCGTTGATATACATAACAGCATTGCCGTTTGCATCAAAGGCTGGAATATATGTTCCTGATGAATCCGTGTCGGCAAGCAGTCCGCCGACACCGCCCGCGTCTGACAGCGTCCCTGAAATATCAAGCCCCCATGACCATGACCTCTGTAGATTGTTGTTCTCATCGAACTCCGCAATAACGGCCATTCCGTCAAATGCATATTTCTCAGTTTTTGAAAGCTGCCATGTTCCGTTCCAGGAATAGACCTTCTTTCCGATCCTCCTGCTCATGAAATCATAGGAATACTCGATCTTCTCAGAACTGGCGGACGGAACCAGAGGCGTGATGGATTTTGTCCTGTTCTCCGCGTCATAGGCATAGGCATATTCCCCGTCCTGGACAAGATTCCCGTCCTCGTAGGCGAAAACTTCAGGGGATTTCGCAAGGAAATATTTCTCCAACGCAGAAGCAACAATATCCTTCTGCTGGACCGGATCGTGTTTCACGGAGATTGTCTTGAAGGTTTCCTCTGCGGAGTTCGCGGAATTGTCCAAGGCAAACGACCTGCTGAAATATTTCCCCAGCCGTTCCGGCTGGAAGATATTGTTGTCGGACAACTTCTGTATCCGGACTTGAGAATCCTCTTCCGCGCTACCGGTCACATCGACCTTGCCTGGAACTGTACGCTGGGTGTATTGGTTCAAATTGTTCGCCTTGTATTCGAAGGTGTTCCCATTTCTTTTCTCCGTCTTGAAATTCCCCACGTCGTCGTACGAATATTGGAAATAATGCCCTGGGATTGGCTGGTTGGCAGAAGTGAATTTCCTGCCGGAAGTTACTTGTCCATATTTATCATAGGAATAATTCCAGTGCGAGCCGTCCTCGTCGGTGGCCGTAGTTCTCCTGTCCGAAGAATTATAGGAGTATGACACATCACGCAGAACAGTTGAGCCCGACATGTTCGAAATCTTTGTCAGGCGGTTGGATGAATCGTAAGTCCGGTTGACTGCCAGGACAGGAGTTGAACCGGAGGAGATGGAAGTGGAAGAAAGAAGAGAAGTGCCAGGAACTCTGGTATAAGACGTGGATAAATTCCAGGCTGAAGCTTGTACTCCAACCGTGGAAATCCTGCTCATCGGATCATATCCATAGCTCACAGACTGCACAGCTGAACCCCCGTCCTGCAATGACATGGCAGTCCTTCTGCCAAGGTTGTCATACACGTAGCTTACACTGTGGTTCGCAATATGTGGTATCGTTTCAGAGGAAACTGTAAAATCATTGCCGTAGGAGATCGTCCTGCTGCCGGTGCCGTCGGCAATGGTGGCCGGTCTGCCAAACCCGTCGCGGGTGACGGAAACATCTGGTGTGTCATCTGAATAATCGATGCCAGTCGGCTCACCTGCAGCATTATAAGAGTAAACGGTGCTAACACCCCGTGCCCATGTGCGGGTATTCAGCCTTCCCGCTGTCGAGTAAGTATATGAAGTTTTCGAGCCGTCCGGATATATTTTGGCTGTCTGCCGGCCATAATCATACTCCCATCGGGTGATATCCATGGTGCCGGGATAATTCCTGTAAAGCGTCATGGAGGTATTGTTGCCCATGCCGTCATAGCTGAAGCTCACAGGATAGGTGTCGGCTCCGGTTTCGGACTTGAGCTCCCCTGTCAGGTGGTATTCATAATTTTTAATCCTTCCGTCGAGGAGTGTCTCCTTATCAATTCTGCCCATTGAATCGTAGGTGAAGCTTCTTGTCCTGCCGTCGGGAATTGTCACAGACAAAGTCCGATCATTTTTATCATAAGCATAGGAGATTGTCCGCTGCTCCCCATTTTCCATGCGGGTTTCGCTCGCAGGCCTTCCATGTGGATCATATGTCAAAGCCGTGCTTCCAAGCACCGAATGCGCACTGCTCATCAGAAAGCCATTCGAATAAGCCTGGGTGATTGCGGAACTGTCAGGATTCGTGACAACAGATGTCTTCTGGCCGTTTCCCTGGAGCGTTGTCTGCGTATGCGTGGTGCGTCCAAATGAAGTCTCCCATCTCTGCAGTCCGTCAAGGGATATTTCAGACACGGATGCAACTACGCCATTCATGCTTGTGGTAGTCCTTCTTACGTCGGTACCATGAGCCGAGTTTACTTGACGTGCATAAGAGACGATCCTGTCTCCCCCGTCGATTGCACCGCTGGCGTTCGCGTCTATTGCGGATCTCGCAACTTCCCCCCTGGCGTTGTATTCGGTCAGTTCTGTCACCCCATCTGCGTCAACGCGCCTGACCGGTCTTCCATATGAATCATAGAACGTTGTCAGCATTACGCCCTTGGCGGTTTCAATCTTGTAATCCCTCCCCAGGAAATCCGTATATGACTTCGTCCACTGCGTCGGGATTTCAGCGGGGTAGGACTTGGAATAGGGCTGTCCGGCTTCGATGCCGCGTTCATGCCTTGCGCCGTGGACGGCTGTGCCGGAGATGTCGTAGACCGTGCCGTCGCGGTGGTATCTCTCGATCTTCGTCGATCCATCCGGGTTCGTCGTGGTGCGGACGCGGGCGGAATAATCCTGCGAATAGGCCGTTGTATTGCCCATCGGATCCGTGGACGAGAGCAGTTCCCCTGCGGCGTCATAAGTGTTTGTTGCGGTGCATTCCGAGTTGTCCGTGCCCTTGCGCGTGGAGGAGAGGATGTTGCTGAACACGTCATAGGAATAAAGATTGGAGATTCCAGCCCTGGTGGTGAACACGACCCTCTTCAAGGCATCATAGCCGGTGGTTGTCACAATCCCCTCCCGGTCCTTCTCGATTTCCGGGCCGCAGCAGCCGTAGGTCGTCTCGGTGTGCGTTCCGTCAAGGTAGTCCACCCTTGTCGGACGCCCGAAGATGTCGCGGGTGTATGTCCTTGAAGAGAGCGTAATGCCCGAGACGATGTCTGCGGTCGAGCTTGAGAGTGTCTTTCCCGAAGGATCCCTGGCAGACACCGAGCGTACGCCGTCGGTGACTGAATATCCGCTTCCGGCCCCGGTGTCGACGGTGGAGACGAGGTTTCCGCCGTCCAGGGAGTAGTTGTATACGCTGATCGTCCCGTCGCTGTGCGAGATCTTCCTCGGCAATCCCTGGAAAGCGCCGTCCGCATAGAACTCCGAGGAGTCAATGAGGTTCCCGGCGGCGTTCCACGCGGCTCCGGCCGACGCGGCGCGGGAAACCACCCCGCCGTTCGCGTAGTTGGCTAGATACGTGCGGGACACTTCAGTGCCAAGGACCTTCTCCGTTATCATCCTGGGCGAGCAGTCGGAAGGCTCCGATGTGTCGCCAGGCGCGGCCGGATCATAGGAGTATTCGACTGTGCTGCAGAGGTTGGGGTTGGCCATCATCTCCGCGCCCCCGAAAGGCGAAATTATGCGGGTGAGCCTGCCGTAGTTGTCGTATTCGAAGCGTATCCACGAGCCGTCGCCGTAGGAGGCGGACTTGAGTTTCCTGTAGCCGTTCTCGTTCGGCTTCTCGTAATAGGAGAAGGAACTGGTCTTCTGCGCGCCGGTGCCGGGGGCCACGACCTCGGAGACAATCTCCTCGCCCCACGGGAACCGCCTGTATGCCGAATCCACCACCGAGCTGCTGTTCCCGACCTGCGTGACCTTCCTGGTGACCCAGAGCCCGTCCTTGGACAATGTGTCCGCGTAGTCTATCGTCCCGGCGATGCTGCCGTCGGCGTTGTAGATCTCCACCCTTGTCGTCCGTTCCCTTGTATTCATCCTTACGACGGCTTTTGATTCGAGGACGCCGTTCCCGTCGCGGCTCTCGACCGTCAGGATGTCCAGTCCGTCGGCCGCGGTGCGGACGGAGCTCAGGGTCTGGACGACGTTCCCGCCCTTGTCCTTGACGGTGTAGGTCCCGGCGAAATCCAGCCCCCCCTGGGAATAATAGGAGGGGACCGTGTCGGTGCGCGGCGAGGAGACCCCCAGAATCCTCGAACCCATGGCTCCGGGCGTCTCATAGCTGGTCTGCAGCCCGGGCCACTGCCCAAGACCGCTGCTCTCCGCCACGCGGACGCCTCCTCCGGGAACTCCCCTGACCTTCATCTTCTCGCGCCTCACCTGGACAAGCCGGTGGTATCCCAGGGCGCTGTCATACGCGAACCTGTGGTAGACTATGCCTCCTCCGGACTCCGCATCACCCCTGGCCTTCATCCACAGCCTCCGGTACTGCGCCCCGCCGGTGGTCAGGAACTGGTTCCTGATCTCCTCGATGAGCCCGGCTATGTCCCTGGCCTTGAAATTCCTGCCCGAGTTCAGGTCCGCCTTCCCCTTGGACGCCTGGACGGGGAACTTGATCTCGTAGTACTCAGGTTCAGTCAGAGGCGGCCTCAGGGGGTCGGGCTGATAACGTATGGTATAGTCGTTCGCCACGTCGACCGGAGAGCCCTTGGCCGAACCGGTAAGCGCGAACAGGACTTCCTTGCAGGAAGGCCGCTTCACCAGCGCAAAGGACCATCGGCGCCCGTCAGGCTCGATCCCGGAAGCGATCGCCATGATCCCAGTATGCAGGTTGTACATCTGCCCTGTCCCGCCGGCGCCACCCTGGTCCGACATGCCCGCCTTCACCTTCAACCCGAGATTGCCGTTCGACGTTCCCATGGGGCTTGTAACGCCAGTGCCCGTGCCCGACTGGCCGTTGAGCCCCGCGCCTGACTCCTTGCAGGTCTCGCATTTGCAGTCGTCCTCGCCGTCGTCGTCCACGACCCCGTCCTCAGGATCGTCGCTGCTGGGGTCATCGATGTCTATGCCGCTGAATTTCCCCTTGCATACGAAGACCACGGACTTTATGTTCTCCGCGACCGACACGGTCTCGTTGTTGACGAGCGTGTCCTTGAACGGACTGCCCTCGGGGCTTCCGCCGTCGAGGATGTAGTCCGTCCGGATTTCCCCGGTCTGCTGGACCGTGTACTTCTCATACGTCTCGATCTTCCTCCTCATCACGACCGCTGGATTGCTGTCGTCCCACTGGTGCAGGGCGTAGAACCTCCCCTGTGACACAGTCCCAAGCGGCTGCGCGGTCGCCTTCGCCTTGACGCGCCCCGCCGAAACCGTGAACCTCCCCCAGCCCACACCGGACCAGTCATAGCTGGTCTGCACCGTATATTTGACTTCCCAGGAGGGGGCGCCCACGGAATCGATCCACTGCGCCACATCCCACAGCCCGTTCCTGCACCGCTCCTCCTCGGCCCTGTAGTTCCATCCCTCGTTGATTTCAGCGCCTGCGACCTGGTCAGGATTCCCGGAGGAGCTCAGATACGTCTTCCCGTCTATCACGACCTTCGTGCTCCTGGCGAACTTCGTCCTGCCTTCGGCCCATGACGCGCCAACCTTCGCCCATTCGAGCTTCTCCACAAGATCCCGGATCTCCGTGAAATGCTGCCATATAAGCGGCGGATCGCTGAAGTTCCTCCTCATGATCGTCCCACCGTTCTCCACGTACTGCCCGGGCACCTTCGTGAAATAGTCGGCATCCCGCCCGGCCTCCAGCAGAGGCTTCAGATACGTGGCGACATCGTCCGAGGGGTAGCCGTCGGATGTATCCACATTCCCATTGGCAAGATAGTAGTGCAGCGCCAGGTCCAGCGCCGTGCTGCGCAGCCCGTCAAGGTCACCCTGCGACACGGCGACACCCTTCTCCTTCAAGGGCAGCGGCGACAGCCCAACGAACAGCAGCCTCTCGTTCAGCGCGCCGGCCAGCACGTTGTAAGCCTCCACGTACTGCTCCCC
>CAZDNQ010000318.1:0-5889 GCA_964506605.1 uncultured Victivallis sp.
AACAACAGGATGACCAACCGAGACCTGTTCAACAAGTATTTCCCGGGCAGGAACGATGTCGTCCGCCTGCTCATGGAGCCGATCACATACGCAAACGGCTCGAATCTCGACGAACCGGCCATCACATACGGCATCGTCTTCTCGAACTTCATGAGCAAGGGGGTCTACACATTCCTCGGAGGCACCGATCTCATGATCGACATGATGGAGAAGGAACTGGCCAGGAACGGCGCAGACTTCTGCACTAAGGCGAAGGTGGAGAAAGTGGAAGTGGAGGGAGGAAAGGTGTCAGGTGTCAGGATCAATGGACGTCATATAAAATGCCGGTCCGTCCTTTCCAACGGCAATATCCTCAGCACGGTCCATGAATGGACGGGCGACAGCCATTTTTCGCCGGATTTCATCGAGAGGACGAAGAACGTCAGGCTGAACACCAGCAGCTGCCAGGTATACATCGGACTGAAGAAAGGCGAGAAGTTCGACTTCATAGGAGATCTTCTCTTTACGTCGAAATATCCGACATTCGAACCGGAGAAATTGCTTTCAAAGGAAGTCACCAGCCGTACATATTCGGTCTATTATCCGGAAATAAGACCCGGATCTGGCGATTATACCATTGTCGCCTCGATGAACGCGAGATATGAAGACTGGGCTAACCTGGAAGAGGCTGAATATAAAGCCGCAAAGGATTATCTGATACAGGATACTCTCAATGCCCTGGACAAATATGTTCCCGGCATCAGGAACAAGATCGACTTCACTGAGGCGGCGACTCCCAAAACATTCCAGCGATATACTCTCCACGGACTCGGTTCGTCTTTCGGCACGAAGTTCGAGGGTCTCGAAATAAGCATGAAACTCTCAGAACAGGTCCCCGGCCTATTCCACGCAGGCTCGGTCGGCATCATAATGTCCGGCTGGCTCGGCGCCGCCAACTACGGAGTGATTGTCTCGAACAAGATAGACAAATACCTGTGTAACTTGTAACTTGCCTGGCACGGCGTAGCCTTAGCGAAGCCGGAGAACTCGATACTGGTGACTCGTAACTTGGAATTGGAAAAAATTCCTAAACCACAGAACACACAGACTGCACAAAAATAATTCTTAAAGGGAGCGCCGGCATCTTGCCGGCAGTATTATTCAAGGAGTAAAAGCAGCTTATCTATAGGTCCAGCCGCATTTTGGACATGCGTTCTGGCCGGATGGTATTGATGCATTGCAGGAAAGACAGGTTGTTTCTTCTGTGACATAATCTTCTCCGCATTCATCGAGAGACCAGTTGCGCTCAAGACACAAATCCTCTATAAGTTTGAAATTGGTGCTCATCGAACTGTCCTCGGAACCCCAGTCGAAGCTGAGAAGACCTGTCCCTCCACCGCCGGCAATAAATTGTATCTTGAATTCGTCCTCCTTGAGTTCATGGACGATGATCAGGGAGAGGAGGTTGGAATTCGTGCGGAAATAGAACTCCTCAAACGCAAATACATGGCATTTCCCTATTGAACTGGCCTGTCCCGAAGTAATGTCAGGAAGTCTACGTAGCATTGAAATGAGGTCGTGTAAACCTTTTCCCTTAATGTCATATGTACTGATTCTCATAGACCCCCTTTATATTTTTGTCATTTCCTGACAAAAATATCCATTGAGATATCAATCGCCCTGGCGGAATGGGTGAGGGCGCCTGCGGAGATATAGTCGACGCCGAGTTTTGCTATTGAAGGTATGCGGTCGAGGGTGATGCCGCCGCTCGCCTCGAGCTTTGCGCGTCCGGCATTAATCCTTATCGCTTCTGCCATCATCTCGTTGCTCATGTTGTCGAGGAGTATGTAGTCGGCTCCGGCATCGGCGGCCTCGCGGACTTCCTCAAGCCTGTCGGCCTCCGCCTCGATCTCGAGCTTCGGAAATGCCATGCGGGCCTTTTCGATGGAACGGCGGAGCCCGCCTGCGCCTTCAAGTCCGGCAAGTTCGCGGTGGTTGTCCTTGATCATGATCCTGTCGTAGAGCCCGATCCTGTGGTTAGATGCGCCACCGACGGCGACGGCATATTTCTCAAGGTTCCGCCAGCCTGGCGTCGTCTTGCGGGTGTCGAGGATCTCAGTCTTAGTGCCTTTTGCGGCGGCTGCGAACTTCGCAGAGATCGTCGCGACTCCAGAGAGGCGCTGGAAGAAGTTGAGCACTGTGCGTTCGGCGGTCAGAAGAGAACGGGCATTGCCTTTGACGACAGCCATGACGGTTCCCTTTTTGCAGTGCTGTCCTTCCTTGACCTTTGAGGTGAACCTGATATTCCTGTTGATCGCCTTGAACACGGCTTCGGCTACGGGGAGTCCGGCGCAGACGCAGTCCTCCTTGCAGACAAGCACGGCCTCGGCTGTCAGGTTCCTCGGTATTACGGAGACGCTAGTCGCGTCGCCGGCTCCGATATCCTCGTCCAGGGCGAGGCTGATGAGAAGCCTGATGCGCTTCCAGTCGAGCACAGGTGTTTTTGCTTTTTTCATATTGTAAAATATAATACAGGAAGAAGCTTTTAACCACAGGACACACGGAATACACGGAAAAATGAAAAAACTCATGGTTCTTGGACTCCTTATAATCTCAGGCCTCTGCGCATCCGCCGCCGACGATGAGGGCTATTTCCTTTCCTGCAGCCAGAAGGGTCAGCTGATATGGCGCGGGCAGATCCTCGGCGATGACGGAAACTGGTACAATATCAGGCTCGTGCCCGGATACGTGGCGCCGTCGAAGTGCGCCTGGGAAGGATGGGGGGATGCGGGTGATTCGTTCGGAGAGTATTTTGAAAGCAGGAAATACAAGGAGATCGGCAAAGACAGCGGAGATGCATACAGATGGGCTTTTGAAGATTGCATCTATAAATTCATGATAAAAGGTGTTCCGGAAGCCTGGTCGGACTACTTCGGCGCCGCAGGCGAGAAGGTGGAGAAACGCATATTCGGCTGGCCGATGGCCTATCCGGTCGCGTTCTTCCAGTCCCTGGGCGATAATATCTTCAGGATCCCCGCAGGCATTGTCGGCTGTGCCCTCGGAACGACTGCCGGAACTGTGATTGTACCTGGATACCACATGATGGATTCATCCTTCAAGGGAGCTTTCTCTTTCATCGGGCCCGGGATGATACTTCCGATCAGCGGCTACACCTGGAACACGATAGTGGCGCCTCCTCTCTCCCTTACCGGACAGAAACCTTCCGAGGCTAGGATCGACGGATACTGGGTCACCAAGATGAGCCAGGCCGAATTCGAGGCGAGAGACAGGAGCATGGATGACGCCGATATGAAGCAGATCTCCGAATGGGGCAGGATTCTCTCGGACAATCTTGGCAGATACGATGAGGAACGTACAAAAACATACAATGACACCAGCAAAAAGGTCCGCGAAGTCTACGATGAGCAGGCGAAGAAGATAAAGGATCTTGACCGGCAGGAGAAGGAGGAGTTCCAGAAGCTGCAGACAATGCAGGAGAACAAATCGCTTGTGGACAGCCTCAGGGATAAAGGCATCGACAACTACACCATAATCAACAATTCGCACAGGCTGAAGAGATATCTCATGGACAGCAATATGACCGAAGCGCAGGCTGATAAAATCTACCAGATGCTCAGGAAGCATTCCGATTTCCGGAGGCCTGTCGAGAAGTTCAACCCGGATGACAAGACCGATCCGGTAAGGGAAAGCATCAAAGTAATAAACAGCACCAGCAAGTAAAATTTATTTTGAAGGGAAAACATGGGCAAGATCAACGTCAAGTCGGCGGGAAGCTGCAAATGGGATGAAGTGTCACTCGGCGAAATTATGATAAGGCTCGATCCCGGTGACGGCAGGATCCATACCGCAAGGAAGTTTGATGTGTGGGAAGGCGGCGGCGAATACAATGTCGCCCGCGGACTCCGCAGGTGTTTCGGATTAAAGACGGCTGTCGTGACCGCCATTGTCGACAATCCGGTCGGACGCCTGCTGGAGGATCTGATCCTGCAAGGTGGAGTCGACATGAGCCATGTGAAATGGGTTCCTTATGACGGTATCGGCAGATCGGTCAGGAACGGGCTTAATTTCACTGAAAAAGGATTTGGTGCGCGGGGCGCCGTTGGTTGCAGCGACCGCGGACACACGGCTGTCAGCCAGCTAAAACGCGGCGATATCAGCTGGAAGAAGATCTTCAAGGATGAAGGCGCCCGCTGGTTCCACTGCGGCGGGATTTTCGCAGCCCTCGGCGAAAACACTCCGGATGTCGCGATCGAAGCGATGGAATGCGCGAAGGAGAACGGGACGATCATCAGTTATGACCTGAACTTCCGTCCAAGTCTGTGGAAGTCCATAGGCGGTACGAAACGCGCCATGGAAGTCAACCGTACTATCGCGAAATATGTCGATGTGATGATCGGCAACGAGGAGGATTTCACTGCGGCCCTTGGATTCAAGGTTGAAGGCCTCGACGAGAAATGTTCCTCTCTCGATCCTGCGAACTTCAAGAAGATGATTGAACAGGCCGTGAAGGAATTCCCCAACTTCAAGGCTGTCGCGACGACCCTCCGCGAAGTCCACAGCGCAACGTCGAACGACTGGGGGGCCATACTCTATGCGGACGGACAGTTCTATCAGGCGACGCTCCGCGAGAAACTTGAGATATTCGACCGCGTCGGAGGAGGGGATTCGTTTGCTTCCGGACTGACCTATGGGTTCCTTTCAGGTCTTTCCCCGCAGGAATGCGTTGAATACGGCGCGGCGCACGGTGCGCTTGCAATGACCACGCCCGGAGATACCTCGATGGCGACGTTTGGCGAGGTCAAGGCGCTCGCCAAAGGCGGCAGTGCAAGGGTGCAGAGATAGAGGTCAACCACAGAGGCACCAAGACACAGAACCACTTGGTGAAATGAAAAAGACGAACAAGTTGGGCAGGCTTCGATGAAGCCGGCCTATTGATATGCCAAGGATGCGCCCTTCAGCCCACCCAACTAAATTCAAGCCGCGTTCGGAGAACGCTGGCTTACTCCAGCAGCCTCAGGGCGAACTTGCGGACAGGACCTCTCTCGTCATTCAGATATTTCTCTGCGAGTTTCCTGTCGGGAGAACCGAGTTTTGCAAGGTTCTTGGCCGCAGTCAGCTCGATCTTCCACAATGCGTTCTCCTTTACGGCCGGTATGCTTCCTCCGCTCTTCTTGAAGATCTGCTCTACAGGAAGGTCCTTGCGTGCCAGCATCTTCTTTATTGCCGCCGCCGATTTCCTGTTCCCGATGTTCCCGAGCGCGTTCAGCGCAAGGACTATGGCTGGCTGGTCGGAAGCCTTGTCCAGCAGGATATCCTCAAGGAGGGGAACGGCGTCAGCGCATTTGTTCCACCCGAGTACGGCGATCGCAGGCTTCCAGAACGGGGTGCTCCTCTCGCCTTCCGCCCTTATGTCGGCCTTCTCCTTGACGCATTCCAGGAGCTTCTCCATAGCCTCCTTCTTCCCAGTCGCACCGAGCAGGATGGCGGACATAGCGCTGTCCTTAGCGTCTCCGGAGTTCATGCGTGACGTCAGGCTCTTTTCATCCGTAGTGCTCCTGGCGATCCATTTCACGCTTCCTGAATCCCTGTCGCCGATACGGAGCTTGTTGTGCGTGAGAGAGAAAAGATTTTCCGGCTTCCAGGAGTCTGTATGATATCCCTTGCCGGAATCCAGCAAGGCTCCGGACTTGAATAGTTTTTCCTGTAGCTTCTTCACGTCAATCGCCCTTGGGGTCTTTCCGCTTTTAACAGCCATTGCAGCTGCGATGCCTGCGGCCTCGCCGACCCTCTGCAGGTCCCTCTGCATCCTGAGCTGGTTGTGGCCGTCGAAATCCACTGAAAGCGCGCGGCATGCTATCAGCAGCCCTTCGATTCCGGCAGGGAGTATCG
>CAZDNQ010000319.1:0-5873 GCA_964506605.1 uncultured Victivallis sp.
CCCATATGTGCTTAATCCGTCTGAAGCGGATTAACTACCAACGGATGCAAGAAAGGGATTTGTTTGTAGTCAAGCCATTTTTGGCTGTGTATTACTAGGTTCTATAAAACACGCAATAATGCGTTAACTACGAGCAAGTTTTAAAATTTGTTCGTAGTTAAGCCCGTAAGGGCTGCTCTTTATAGTTTTGTCTGAGTGTTTTAGATTGGAATTTTATAGAAAAGAGGTGGAATATGAAGACATTAAAAGAACTTATTAACGACAAGAAGTCCGTTTTCGGGATTTTCTCGAAGACAAACGATCCGATGTTCATTGAGATCATGGGGAAAGCCGGGATTGATTTTGTGATCCTGGACTGTGAGCACGGGCCGAACTCTCCGCGTGAGGTTCTTCCGCTTGTCCTTGCCGCCAGGGCATCAGGCCTGCATTCTGTGATCCGTGTAGGAAACTCTTCTGTGATTGAGATCCAGCGGATGCTCGACCTTGGAATTTCGGGTGTGCAGGTGCCGCAGGTGCAGAACGAGGCGGATGCCAGGGGAGTCGTGAAGTCTGCGAAGTTCGCACCGCTGGGGGGCAGGGGAGTATGCTGCAACGTGCGCGCCGCCGACTATTCATTGAAGAAGAGGCAGGAATATTTCAGCGGTCAGAACAAGGATGTCGCCGTGATTGTGCATATAGAGGGGAAGGAGGGGTTTGAAAATTTGGACTCGATGATGAATGTCGATGGCATTGACATTTTCTTCATAGGCCCGAACGATCTGGCGCAGTCGCTGGGGTGTGCCGATGTGAACGACAAGAAGGTGCAGGACACCGTAAATGAGATCATTGCGAAGTGCCGCAGAAAAGGGAAGCATGTCGGCATCTATGCTGACAATGTCCAGAGAGCCGTCAAATACAAGGAGATGGGCGTAAGCTATGTTGCATGTTCGACGGATGTAGGCATAATCGCTAGGTCATGTTCGGAGATGGCCGCCGCCTTTGGAAAAAACTGATAAAGGCGTTTCCCTCAGGCGGCGGTGCAATCGCCTATCGTGTCGCACGGAGCACTTCATCGAAGGTCGTCTCCCCGTTTGCGAAGCGGCGTATGCCGTCGGCTGCTATGCTTGTCATTCCTTGTTCAATGGCGGCGCGCTGGATTTGTTCGGCAGCCGCATTGTTCCGTATCAGCGCCGTGATCTCAGGTGTCACCCTGAGTGTTTCCATCACAATTCTTCTTCCGCGGAATCCCAGCATGCCGCACTTCGGGCATCCGACGGCCTGCTTGTAGTTTCTGGGCAGCGATGACCAGTCAAGACCTCCTGTCCGGGCCATGCTGGAGGCTTTCTCAACAGTCTCCTTGGATGGTTCATCGGTCCTGGCGCAGTGCGGGCAGAGAATCCTGATCAGGCGCTGTCCGACTACAAATTTTATGGAGTCAGCGGTTATCATCTGTTCGCCGCTCAGTTCCACAAGCCTCCTTATTGCGGCCGCCGCCGAGTCGGCGTGCAGCGCTGAAATTGTGATATGCCCTGTCAGTGTCGCCATCTGCAGGATGTTGAGCTGCTGTCTTTCGCGGACCTCGGTATTCATTATCACGTCCGGATCGGACCTGAGGACGGCGCGGGTTGATGTCGCGAAGGTTACTCCGGCCGGAACGTTCACTCCGATCTGGACAGTTTTCTCCAATATGTATTCGACAGGATCCTCGATGCTGAATATCTTCAGGCAGTTGCGCTTTTCAAAGCTGTGGAGCATTGCGTATAGGACGGTGGTCTTTCCGGATCCGGTCGGACCTGAGACGATTATCATTCCGCTGGGCATGTTGAGGGCATCGTTTATCCTGTCGAGGTTGTCCTTGGAGATGTGCATGGAGTTGATATCGAGCATCAGGGGGTTTGAATCAAGTATCCGGATAGTGACGGTCTCTCCGAGACAGGACGGGATGAAGCATGCCCTGAGATCAAGCGTCTTCCTGTCGTTGTCGACCTTGACCATTATCCGCCCGTCCTGGGGCCTCTGTCTTTCATGGAGATCGCACTTGGCCATGGATTTGAACTCATCGATTACTGGCTGGAGGAGGCGGATGTCAAATTCCGCGGTTGTCCTCAGTATTCCGTCTATGCGGAACCTGAGCAGGACGTTTTTCGCCATGAAGTCGCCTGCTACCGGATGCGGTGATATGTGAATGTCGCTTGCCCGGAGCCAGTATCCGAGGCTGATCATGCCGCCGACAATGGATTTGAGCTTGTCGCCGCCTGCAGGGATGGCGTTTTTGACTCCAAGTTCGCCAAGCTTTTCGGAGATTGTCCCGAGCAGTGGTTCAGGGCTTGCGGAAAGATCTATCCTGGGGCTTTCGCCTTTGAGGAAGCGATCGAGCTCCTCCTTGTAGAAGCGCCACTGGCGTCCGACCTTCATGCCTTTCAATTTTCCGGACCTGAGCCAGCGGTAGAATGTCGGACGTGTCGTCTTGAGATAGCCAATCGCCTCGTCCATGTCGACAATCGCCCCATCAGCTGCTGCCATTGCGGGTTCAGCGGCCTTTTCTGCGCCCTTTGCCTGAACTGGTCTGCTGTTTTTCTTTTTCATGGCGTCCTCCATGGGTTGCGGTTAAATTATCACATTGTATCGTTGTCATTATGATAAATAATAATAATTTATTTCCGTTATTCAAGAGGCGCTCGGGATTATGTTTGCAAAAGCTTGATGGATAAGATAATAAGGCTGGGTATTGTTTTCGAAGTCGATTGCGGGCCGCTGAAAACAACACTTGTCGGATTGTTACTTCCTGGTGATGCCCTTGCCGCAGAGCGGGAGGATGTAGTCGGCGCATTCCGGACTGTATTCGAAGACGGTGAACCCGCCGGTCTCGTATTTGCGCGTGATTCCGATCTGGCTTATCAGCCTGCGTACATTGTCATGGTCGGCCCAGGTGGAAATACCAATCCCCGGATAAATGGGCGTCTTGCCTGCCCAGGCCTTCTGCTTTACGACAAATGTCTTGAAACGCAGATCGCTGTCCGTGTAGTCCATCGGGCAGACGAAATCCAGGTATCCCTTCTCGCACCAAAGCTTCCAGTCCTGCCCAACTGCATCCCGGTCGACCTGCCAGTTGCTGAAAACGGCGGCTGAAACCTTAATTGACGGCTTTATTTCTTTCGCCTTCCTCGAGACCTCTTCGACTACGGCAGTAATGAAGCTCCTCCGGAAATCATTCCATCGCGCCGAATATTTCTCCGACCTCGCGTCCTTCGGCCAGTCTGGAAGTTTCTCTCCAATTGACTTTTCAAACTCGCTGCGGCAGCGCTGGCAGAAGCAGTGTTCATTGTCCGGATAGCGGATATAGTCGAAATGGATTCCGTCCACATCATATTTTCTCGCGACCTCCAGCATGGATTCGACTTCGAGCTTCCGGTTCTCCGTGCTTGAAGGACATAGCCAATGGGGATTTGCCTTGCCGCTGAAGCTGACCTGCATCCTGTTCTCATCCCTCATTTTCTTCATGAAGTCTGCAGGAGCCTTCCCGAGCGTGTTCCAGTTCACCTTCCATACATGGCACTTGATTCCATATTTTTTACAGGCCGCCAGGCATTTTTCAATCTGGTCGCCGTCCGTGGAGACTTCCGGGGCGACAGGCAGGACATCGCTCCTGTAGTATGCCGTGCCTGCGCAGAGCATGTTCGGAATTATGTCCGTGAATCCGTTGTCGACCAGTATCTTTATCGCCTCGTCCCAGCTTTTTCCCTCGACACCGAACGCGCTATGGCACCAGAAAAGCCTCCTCTCGCCCGCCAGCGGTTTCTGGTTCATGCAGAATATTTCCAGAAGTCGCCTGTTGGAATCAGAAGCTGCCCTCATCGCTTCGATATATTTCCCTTCCTTGATGAGTTTGAGGATCATGCCGTGTTCATTTTTTCCTTCAACGGAGCCGGTGTTGATTCCAGATGCTGCGAACTCCGCGGAATCCTTGAAGGTCTCCGGAAGGAAATGCCCGAGCATCGACAGCAGCAGGAATTTCTTGTTCTCGATGTCGTCGGTCAGAAGCACATGGCTCATGAAGATCGTGTTGTCTGTCATGACGATCGCCGGCACTCCGGTATCCTTGCCCCTGCTGTCAAACCAGTACGCCGCGACCTCGCCCTTTTCGGACAGGATCATCTCGTTTGCATTCCATGAAGCCTGTTTTGCCCTTTCAGGCATCATGGCGATCGGCCTGCCGGCGGACGGCCTGATATCGGCGAAGAATCCAAGTGACGGCTGGCGCGTGAACTTGTCGAACTTTATCCCGCTTGCAGATTCTAGCCCGGACGGCATGACATAGAAGACTATGAGTTTTCCGCCGTTCCTGATGAATCCTGCCAGGACCTCGGCCGCCTTCTCGTCAAGTTTCGGACAGAACGGGATTATTGCGAGTTTCGCATCCTTCAGTTTTTCCGGCGTCAATGACAGATCGCTCAGCATCCTGTAGCTTGTTCCAATGGCGTCGAGGGTTGATGTGACCGTGCGGGTGTACTGGAATATGGAATCCTTTTCCGAATCCCTTTTCTTAACCTCGGAGTCGTTGAAGATGACGACTATCTTTCCTGAACCGGAATCTCCGGCTGCGAAGTTCGCAATCTGGAACTCGGTGTTCCTCCGTTCGGCCACCCATGCGGCGATCCTCATGGTGTCGACCTTGCCCCAGCCGGCAGGCTTACCCTCGGTTCCGAATTCATCCTTGGTGAATTTTATCTTTTCCCAGGATTCGTCGGTTGACGGATAGAATGCCTTGCGGTACCAGCCGTCTCCGCTGTGGAAATACACCGAGAACGAGGCGACGGGCGACGGATCGGCGCACCTGAACTCGAAGCTGAACCCGTTCATCTCCTGCATATCCTTGTCAAGTGAAATGTCCCAGTAGCATCGCGCTCCGTTCATCTCCTTGAAGTTGCATTTGAACAGGATGGAATCCCTGCCATCGGCCTTGACAATTTCCGTTGCCGGGGATTTTTCCTGCGGTGCGATCTTCGCGGCATCCGGATCGAGCAGCTGGAGCTGCCCCTGGGCATGGCTGTAGAAGGTTGATGCAAGTATTACCGTTGAGAACAGGATTCTTAAAGAAGGATGTGCCATTAGGTTCCTTTTATGGTTTGGATTTTTCTTTCAATGCGGATTCGCAGATTTTGCAAAAAACTTCCGCCATCTTCCCATGGCCGATGTTGGAAAGGTGGATTCCGTCCTCAGTTGATTCCCGTCCCGACAGCACCCCTGCGAAGATCCTCCTCGGGATGAGCAACGCAGCATATTTCCGGGCAAGTTCCCGCTGGGTCCTGCAGTATCCTGCATGGAACGGAGCCCATGGGATTTCCATCATTACGATTGTCCTGCCCGGTGCGCTGACACCGCTGAGAAGCTTGTCAAGATCTTCCCTGTATTCCGCCAGAGGCGTCCTTCCGAGCATGTCATTTCCGCCGATCTCCAGGAAAACCAGGGCCCTTCCATCCTTTATCAGTTTCGCCTGGCTTATGGCAGATCTGGTCGTTCCACCGCCCTGGGACAGGTTTGTGATGCGGACATTCAAGTTGCCTGCTGCGGTTTCCGTCCAGGTCCTTTCTCCTTTGAATGCAATGCCGGCGCTGACAGAATCTCCCACTACATAGACCTTGTCATAGGTGTTTTCCGGGATTGTGGGGACGATATGGAAAGGGATTTCGACGATGACGGAGACAATGCAGATGGCCGATGATGCCGTTGCAAGCAGATAGATATTTCTTCTGGAAGGGGACCCGAAATACAGGAAAGCCATGAAGGCCGCTGGAACCAGATAAAGCAAGGTTTCCAGCAGCAGCGGCTGCGGAGTGGAGGAGAGGGACAGAAGAATAAATCCCAGAATGAATACCAGCCGTGAGACGGTACGG
>CAZDNQ010000320.1:0-5790 GCA_964506605.1 uncultured Victivallis sp.
TGCATTCCAGGTCCATGACCTTGGCGAAAGAGGAAAGAAGGACTGTCTTGGCGGTTCCCGGAGGACCCTGTATCATCGAGTGGCCGCCTGCGAACATGCCGGCCAGCAGCTGGTCTATCTGTTCGGACTGCCCTACGATGAACTTCCTCAGTTCCTTGATTATATCGCCCTTGGCGTTCTTGATCCTTTCAAGAACGGCCCTGTGGGCTTCCGAACCGCCATCATGGTGTGACATTAGCCTTGTACTCCGTTTTTATAGGTAATTCAAATATTATCTGAACAACGAAAACTCGCCAGCCAATCAAAAAACCAGAGGTGCCACGACGTTCCAAGGTAATAAGCAAAGATTGAAATAGAACGCGAAAGAAATAAAAATCAAGGGCGGCTTGCGTACCGCCCCTGTGTTTGCCCCTGGAAAAATATTACAGCTTTTCAGCGCCCTTCTTCTTGCCGTTGTCCGGCTTCGACAGCTTCACCCCGTCGGGAGTTGCAAGATATGTGTAGCCGGCCTGCTGGCATACCGCCTTGAGGATGGTCTCAAGGTTCACTTTTTCCTTGGAGAATGTTATAATGGATGCGCTTGCGGCCATCTGGTCGTCCGCATCCAGGCTGAAAATGACGCCCTTCTTCTCCGAATCATTCAGCATTGCAAGCTCATTCAGCTGCTTGACGGCGGTCGATATGCTGATCTTCTGGAAGTCGACCTTCGGCACTGTTATGGTTTCGAGCTTCTTCACCATCTCGGGATCATTGACAATTTTCTTCTCTTCCTTTTTCTGCTCCTTCTTCTGATCTTTCTTCTGATCCTTGTTGTTCTTGGTGGTGTCCACCTGGGTTGCGGCCATGAGCGAACCCGCGAAGAACAACGCAGCCATCATCATCACTAACCTTTTCATTGCACTTCTCCCCTGTTTTGTTCCACTAACAACGCGGAAAGCCGTCAATTTATTGTTTGGGCGGTATAAAATACAGGAAAGAATTCGACTCCATGGAAGAACCTTGAGATTGTGTCATCTCGGATATTCCTGGCAGAGGAAATGTCTCGGGTTCTCGTCCTCTTCTATCTTTGGGAACCTGCAGGAATTGCCGGCGATGAAGACGTTGTCGTTGCGATCATCGCAGACGCTGGACACCTCGCCGCTCACCCCGTACATCATGCCGCCGATGACAAATCCGTACCCTCCCTCGCCCCAGAACTGGTGTATCGTTCCGGGATGGATGCAGATGCTCTGGCCCGGCTTCAATTTCACCCTATCACCGGAGGATAACGTCCTGGAAACGCCGTCTATTGCCACCGTGAGGGAACCTTTCGCAGGATTTCCATGCACGTCGGACCTGGTCAGTTCCAGCACGATGAATCCGGTCCCGCGGTTGATGATGTCCTCGCGTTTGCTCCTGTGGAAGTGCGCCGGTGCGCGCTGTCCTTCGGGATCAAGTATGAACTTCTCGGCATAGCTCTTCGGATACCTCGGATCGTCGTGGCGTCCGTTCCTGAGGGTAAAGAGAGTCCTTCCGATATTCTTGAAATCGCCGCTGCCGAAATCCGTGACGTCCCACCCAAGCATGCAATCGCGGATCTCGTCGGCCTCCGCTCCCTTCCCATTCCATTCATCCACGGTCCAGAATGCGAACTCTGGCAGGTGCAGACCGGAACGGGAGAAAACCTCCTTCGCCACTTCTATGCTCCTGTTGACAACTGATCTTTTAAGCATGGTGTCAACTCCTATTCCCTGTCCACATCCATGATTTCAAGGCGTTCGCGCCTGAGTTTCTTGCCCAGCAGGAAGAATTTCCTTTCGGGATACCAGAGGACCGGTTCGCCGTCCCTGATGGTCAGGCTTGCGTACATCGCAAGATCAGTCCTGCCGGGGCTGCCATCGATGTTGTTGAGCGGAATTCCGTCGTTGTCCATGAGGAGGAGCGGATTGGAGAACCATATCGGCTGCCTGGCATCCTTGCGGAACTCGCCGCGTACAAACCAAATCGGACGCCTGTGGAACGTCGTTTCAAACGGGCCCCATTTCCCGAAATGTCCGTCATGGTTGTGGAATGTCAGGACATATTCCCCCTCGCCGATCTGGTAGGTCGGACACGGGCTTACCGGATGGATCAGGGGCGCGCCGCCGTCCTTGTATCTGAGTATCTCCGGTCTTGTCCAGGTTTCGCCTTCGTCGCGGGAGACGGAATAGCATGGGCTGCCGGTGGCTGTCCGCATGGAACAGAAGATCGCCTTGTCCGGGAGCCTGACCAGCGACGGTTCCTGCGCGCAGCTGACGTGCTCGTATTTTGGGATAGGCATCCTGAGTGCGGCATCGGCTTTCGCCAGCCAGCTGATCCTGATATCGCGAGGTTCCGGATCGGCATCGATGTTATCGAACCGCATGAACTGTATGACGGCCTCCTCGGACCACCAGGCCTTCAGGGGGGCCGGAGGACGGACCTTCGGGCTTACCCAGTGCGTGTAACCGGCCAGATGCTTTCCTCCTCCAAGGCTGAGGGGCCTCTGCCAGACGATCCAGTTCGCCGGGATCTTCTCATCCGGATTGTCCCATTTGTCATGCGGCATCTGGATTATCGTCTCCTCGGACCATGTCACGCCGCCATCCCTGCTGTATTTGCACGCCATGAGCCCTGTCGTGTGGCTGAAGATGTCGTTCACGCCGATGTGCTTGTTGTAGAACACATATATCCTGCCGGAAGAAGAAAGGATGGGGAATCCCCAGCTGCACATCCCATTGCTTGTCTTCGGATCGGCGTTGCCTCCTGCGATCGTCTTAGGCGCCTCCCAGGTCATCCCGCCGTTGAAGCTCCTGCTGAAGACTATCCTCTGGTCGGCCCTGCCCTCGTAGCTGCTCTGGGTCCAGACAGCCCCGAGCACGCCCGGCTTCATGTCGAAGACCAGGAAATGCTCGTTGCCGCAGTCATCCCCCCTTTCAATGCTCTTCGGGGCATATACGATGAAGTCGGGGGCCGTCCTGGCTATTTCAGTGGACAATGTCTTCTTGAACATCTTGATTTTCCTTTCCTTTGATTGCTTGAATCTAATGCCGCACCGGACATTTATCCATAGGATTTTCCAGACATTTATAGCACTTGCCGGACATTTCGCTATTCCATTTAATTGCGTATAATCAATACAGATGTTATTATAAGCATGTAATAAGATTATATGGACATTTACTGTCATTAGAGATTGAAGACAAGCTAAAGCTTGGACTCCAACATATGATTGACAGGCGACGGTAAAACTGGAGATGATCGTTGGGCCTCCGCAAGAGGATTACTCTGGGTGTTTGAAATATGAAAACTGGAACTAGCATGAACATGACAGCTGTCTCCTGCCTCATCCGCAACGCCATATGCGCCGCCGCGCTAAAGGAGGGGGACCGCCTGCGCATCGGACAATGGGAGTTCCTGACAAGGCATTTCCATGAGACATATGATCCTGCCATAAAGACAACCGGATTGCACGCGCACGAGGAGTTCTACGAGCTTTCCATGATGAATCTCGGCGCGATGGAATACAGGATCGGCGACAGGATCATCGGGACTTCGGCGGAGCGCAGGGACTGGATTCTCATTCCGGCAGGACAAGCACACCGCAGGACCTGTCTCGAGCCTCCGAGCGTCATCCACGGCTTCCTTTTCCAGACTGAATGCTTCCGTGAATCATCCTGGCCGGTACAGAAGCTCAACAAGGAGATTGGAAAAGCCGGATATTATTTCCCGGGCACGCCGGAACTCACACGGCTGCACGCCGCCATTATGGACGAGCTGGACTCGGATCATTTGCTGAAATCGCAGAGGATGTCCCTGCTCATCAGGGATCTCCTCCTCTGCTTCCTCAGGGAATACTTTCCGTTCCTCGCGGAGGACTGTCCGGTCCAGAGGGACGATTCAGAACTCTCGCTGCGCATAATAGACTCCTACATCGACGAAAACATCTCCCGCCGCATCAGCCTTGACGACATCGCCTCATGCTGCGGCCTGAGCGCCCGGCACGCGAACAGGCTGTTCACGAAGGAGTACGGCGTCCCAATTGGAAAGCATGTGCAGGAAAAGCGGCTGAAGATCGCAAGGCGCGAAGTCGAAGGGACGGCGCGGCAGATCAAGGAGATAGCCCTGGATCTCGGATATGACGATGTCAGCTACTTCAACCGAATCTTCAAAAAGACCTTCGGCATGACCCCGATGGAATGCCGTGCAAAAAGAATGTAGCACAGGCGTCTTGCTCAAATTTTTCTCTTCCCTGTCATACAAATTCCCCTCCATGACGACTAATTCGCAATTACAACATGTTTCAAACAGTCATGAAAGGAGGTGTTCCGGTCTTCAGTCCAAGTATTTTCAGCATTCAATTCCAACCATAAGAAAACAAATGGAGCAGCACGTGAAAAAGTTTTTAGCGCTTTGTGTTATGATGATGTCGGTCTTCTCATATGTCACATTCGCCCAGGAAGCAGATCAGGGCGACGGCAAGGATGCCAAGCCTCCTCCACCGCCGCCGGCTGATGGACAGAACCGACAAGGCGGAGGGCCCAGGAACTTCGATCCAGCCAAGATACAGCAGATGATGCTGGACCGCATCAAGCAGAATCTCGGCATGACCGACGAGGAATGGAACGCCGTGAAGCCTCTGGCTGAAAAAGTCTTCACCCTCACCAGGGAATCCAGATCCCAGGCCGGGATGGGTCAGCGCAGGCGTCCGGGACAGGAAGGCGAGGACAAGGCCGCAGACCAGCAGCCAACGACCGAAATAGGAAAGGCCTCCCAGGCGCTCCAGAAGCTCCTTGAAAACGACAAGTCGGCCCCCGAGGAGATCAAGACAGCCCTCCAGGCGCTGCGCGACGCCAAAAAGAAGAGCAGCGACGAGCTCGTAAAGGCGAAGGCCGCACTGGTCGAGAAACTCACACCCCGCCAGGAAGCGAAACTCGTCCTGATGGGAATTTTGGAATAAACAAGAATATGTCTCTCATAAAGGCGCAGAGGCACAAAGTCTCGATACCTGTGGGAAACAATTTGGAATATAAAAAAGTTTCAATTTTTCTCCCATGAATCCCATGCAGGACACGGCAGCGACATCATCAGTACAGGAATCTCCGTCCAGAAAATTATTCTGGGCGGAGATCTCCTGCCTTTTCATCCTTATGATCTCATATGCGTTCCTGCTCGGACATTACTATGAACCCGCGATCAGCCATCCCGACTCGAACGGATACTGGGCGCAGGGAACCTTGATCGAACAGACCGGACATGCCACTTTCGAGGCTGAATCTCCGGTCCAGTACATCGGCATGCACTGGCTGTCCACCGACTCCGGCCCATTCGTTAGCAGGTATCCGCCCGGACTTCCGCTTGTGGTGGCGGCAGCAACATGGATTTCCAGCCCCGAAGCGAGCGTGCTGATCAATCCGGTTTTGGCCGTTCTGACCTTGCTTGGAACATTTTTCCTGGCGCGCGTTCTCACTGGAACCGGCTGGGGAATTCTGGCGGTGCTTGCGCTGGCTTTGAATCCGGTATACAACTCGCACGCTCTGAGCTCGATTTCACACATGGCGGTGGCGGCGCTTCTCACCTGGGGGATGTTTCTCCTGGTCTGTTGGGCGAAACATGGAAAACTTCTCGAAGTGTTCGGCTCCGGGCTTCTCCTGGGATGCATTCCGTCCGTCCGATATCCCGAAGCGATATACTGTCTCGGGATAGCGGCGTTCCTGCTCTGGCACTGGCGCGCGCACAAAAGGATCTGGCTCCATTATCTCGTTGCCGTGGCAGGAGCTCTAATCCCCGTGA
>CAZDNQ010000321.1:0-5787 GCA_964506605.1 uncultured Victivallis sp.
GTGAAAGAAAAAATATCAATAATTTTTCACAACGGAAAGAGGGCGGATTGTCAACCACAAAGACACAGTGTCACAAAGTAGAAATAGTTTCAATGTGTTGAATTGTTCAAGCATGGAGCGTTCTGCCTGCATGGAGAAAGAGATGGACAAAACATATTTTGAAAATTATTTGTCTTCATGCATCCAGTGAACTTTGTGCCTCTGTGTCTCCGTGGTTGATTTTCTTCAAGTCCTTCCGTGGCGGAAGGCGCCGGGCGTGCTCCCGAGATGTTTCCTGAACATCCTCGAGAAATAATATTCGTCGCAGAACCCGGTCTCCCCGGCCACCTGCTTGAGGGTCATTTCCGTTGTCACGAGCAGATTGCACGCGGCCTCGAGGCGCATGCGCAGGAGATCCTGCACCGGCGCGAGTCCTGAATATTTCCTGTAGGTCCTGATGAAATGGTATTTGCTCATCCCCGCGCGCTTCGCCAGGGATCCGATGGAATGGCTGCCTGCCGGATTCGCCATCATGTGGTCGCGGATGTGCGAGAGCGGCGAGTTCGGCTGCGACCTGGAAAGCTTCTCCATCTCCCCCATGACAGCCTGCACATATGCTCCGACCAGGTTCCCGCGCTCATCGAACGGCTTCTCCCTCTCCTCCGAAAGCCAATGCGCAAGCGTCAGGAGACGTCTGCCGGGATCCCTGACAAGTGTCCGGCAGTCCAGCTTTAGGGACGCGGGCATGCTGAAGAATATGAAGTCTGCTCCTTCAGGCGATAGCGCCTCCTCGAAATGCTTGACGCCGGCCGCATAGAATAGCGCGTCCCCTTTTTCCGCATCAAGCGTCCCGCCCTCGAGCCGGACATGGAGGCGTCCGCCAAGCAGCACCATGATCTCGCAATGTCCGTGTGAATGCATGCCGAAGACCGCGCGCCATCCGCGCTTCACCTTCAGCCTGCCGACGTAGGGGGTACGGTTTTTCATCAGATTAATTTCCTCTTTAATTATAAAGCGTACCTCTAAAACATATGCATCTGGCTTAATACTCACGCTAAAGCTGTGAACTCCAACGGTTGGAGAATAAGCTTGTTGGAGTTCACGGCTTTAGCGTGTCTTATATTGTCCCGAACTTATCCAGCAATATTACACAAAATATAAGCAATTATGTCAATTGATGGAAAATATAACACAGTATAATATAATGGGCAAACGGGAATGGTGTATGGCAATAAAATGCAATGCAAGGCCGGGTTAGACTTAAAAAGCAAGGCGGTTTTTAAACCGCCAATCCATTGTCGGGTTAAAACCCGGCATACTTATGAGGAGATGGACATGAAAAGTGATTTCGCAGTTCCAAGGAGCAGGCTGATCAAGGGCGTCGAGTGGCTGGGCGAGGGGATCGGATATCCGGAGCAGGAGATAAAAGGAGATACCTATCCGATGACCTGGGCCGACGACGGCGAGATTTACACTTCGGCGGGAGATCCGCTCTGGGGCGAGACTACCGGCGGACTCGACGTGGAGAAGTTCAGCGGCGGACCTGAGGACTACAGGATCACGAAGGTCAACCATATGAACGACTACATCGGCTGGGGCGGCGACGGACCGAAGCCCAGCGGCATGATCTGCGTTGAGGGCGTCCTCTATTTCGCCTTTCAGAACATGCTAAAGGCGAAGAAGGCGCCATACAGCGTCCTGTCGCAGCACGGGAGCGACGCGCAGATCGTGTATTCCACCAACAAGGGCGGGTTCTGGGTGCCGACGCTGAAGAACATTCCTGCTCCGATGTTCCCCGGACATAAGTTCGGCGGGCCGGCGTTCGTCAATTTCGGCAGGAACAATGCCGGCGCCAGGGACAACTTCGTCTATGCCGTCTCCAGCGATCAATGGGACAACGGCGGCAATCTCAGGATCGGCAGGGTGCCGAACGACAGCATAGTGCGCCGCGAAGCCTGGGAATGGGTGTCGGGCTATGGGATTTCCGGCGAACCCGTATGGAGCCGCGATCTGGAAGAGTCGATTCCGATACTGAGCATGCATCGCTGGATCGGCATTCCGGAGATGGTATATCTTGCAGGAATAAAAAGATATCTGCTCCTGACATGGCGGCTGCACAAGGATTTCTCTCCGACCGACGGCACGGACCTGCTGGTATTCGAGTCTCCTGAGCCATGGGGGCCGTTTTCACTCGTGTATTTTGAAGAGTATTGGCAGGGAAAGGAGTTCAACCCATACTGTCCGAGGATACCGCTTAAGTGGATGGAGCCGGACGGAATTACCGGCTGGATGCAGTTCTCCGGGAGCTGGGGCCCCGAAGCGCAGAAGAAGGGGTATTACAGGTCGAATGTCCGCAAGTTCAGGCTGAAGATGAGATAATTCACAAGGAAATCTTGGACCGTCGCCGCGTCCCATAAGAAATTCTGAGGTGCCAGCAATTAACGCTCATGGGTCTCTATTTTTATACGATAACAATAGTTCTTCATCATGCCAACTGAAATGACGACGCGGGAAGAATCCTTTGACCATTCTGAGATATCCACGTTTTCATGGGCAACCTGATGGAGGCGGTCAATCACCTGCGGGAAAAAGAACAACGGCAGGCCGTCGTCCCTGAAGCATTTTCCCTTTGAGCAGAACCATATGGGAAGTCCGGTGACAGGGGAATCCTTGAATGGATCCCTTGGTTCGGTTGAAGGATTATCTCTCTTGATTTCCGCGATGGATTCTTCAAACTCCCTATCCATCTGGGCCATCACCTCCTGATTGACAGGTTCCCTGTCATTGCGCTCTTCAATCACATATTCATCCGTTGGCGCGCCGAATATGATGCAGTCCGCATTTTCCTTGATGGCCTTGTGGACAAGGAGGCTGATTATTCTTTGATAGGGATCTTCGGGATCATTATTATTTCCATCCCTTTGAGGAAGGGAACTAACGTCCCGGCGTTTTTTCAGGAGGGTCATCTTTGTCTTTCTCCGTTTTAGTTCTCTTAATGCAAAGCGCAGACTCCATTAAATTCCACGAGAGATATAAGCCGTCTGCGCACTCCAAGGATTCGCTTCGCTCATCGTAAATTGAGATAAAGAAATAAAAGCTAATTAAAAGGGCCCTTTTCTGGCGTAGAACGCCTAGCTGTCAGCCGACCCGGCGGAGCCGAGGGCGGTTGTGGAAATAGCTGGGGTTAATCTCCTGATAATATATTCTGTACTTTTCCGTTTTTGATATATGCCTCAAGAACCATATCAGAATTATAATCAAATTCATAGTCAATGGTGAAATCATAATCTTTTTGCTCTTCATCCTCAAGAGGGAATGATATTCCTGATAGCGAAAGACCTGCATTGAAATCTTGACATCCTTCCGTTTCCTTAGCGTATTCAGCAATTTGCTCTTCATATTTCTTGATATTGCTCTTTATCTCTTCGATTAATAATTTATCTGGTCTTGCGCCTTTTCGGTAAGAAATTGTCAGTTTTCGATCTCCATATATCCATGATTCATATTCTATTGGAGACATTTCTAGTTTAGGGTTTCGAAAAATTGAGATTATGACATAAAGAACATAGCCGATGGGAATCAAGAAAAGACTAAGGACAAGAAGAGAAAGTATTTCATATTTACTCATTATTTGTTATTTCCCAATGATAAATGGTCTGGCGACGAGCGAAGCGAAGTTGCCAGAACCAAAATAGTTAGGGTTTATCTATTTGAGATTTTATTTTTTTAAGTGTGGCTTGATCCAAATACAATGATTTTCCAGATGGATTGATTATAGTGCCTTGATAATTCTGCTCCAGCCCCATGAAGATAACGTCAGACAATTTAATAACTATTGTGTTAACTGGTTGTTTTGTCCATGCTCTTATTTCATCCCAATCAGTAAATACAGTAAATATAGGCTTGCCTTCCAAAGAGGTTTGATACAATATCTTTATTTTGGATTCTTTTTGGATCGTTACTTTGCCTTTTTCACCGGATGGGGTTGTTTTCATTTCATCTGATAGAATTGGAATCATTAAATTAGATTTTTTAAGTTCATCAACAATTTTAGATAGCGACTCTTCAGAATTGTTATTGGCTTCTATCGCTTTTTTTAATCCATCATTTGTTATAGGCTTATTTAAATCAACTGGGGTGGCTTTATCTTCGGAATATCCCATGGATGCTCCTATGCTTATCAAGACAATCGATATTATTAATAATCTTTTCATGCACTTCCCTAACTATAGTTATACGAAGTTTCGCTTTTCCGTAAACTAGCATATTTATTGATGCAATACAATGCGCTTAAGTCCTTGTAGGATGCCTAAATACGTTTGGAAATGGTAAAAAGTGATGTTGGGAGCTTCGCTTTTGCAGGTTGTTATCCATGTTATGCGAATTTGCGTATAATATGGGAAATCAGTTATTCAATACAATGTTGTCTGCAGGCTCCCGGTCATCGGACGGCAAATGCATCCGTTCTTCCATCACGCCATCTTCTTGAGAGCGGCGAGGTCGAGTTTGCCTGTCCCGAGCAGGGGGAACTTGTCGATCTTGCGGAAGTTCTCGGCTTTCGGGATCCAGAGGTTTGGAAGTTCAGCCTGGCGCAGTTTGGCAATTATCTCGTCAGGCGGCATCTTCATTTCAGTATAGAATACGATCAGCTTTTCACCTTTCGCCTCGTCAGGCGCGCCTGATACTGCAACTGTCCTCTCATCGCTGTCAACGATCTCCTGTATGGCGTTTTCGACGAGTTCGTGCGGAACCATTTCGCCGGCGATCTTGCTGAACCGTGAAAGCCTGCCGGTTATGGTTATCCTGTCGTCGCAGTCGACCTTCGCGATGTCGCCGGTGTTGTACCAGCCGTCCTTGATGGACTCGGCGGTCTTCTCAGGATCGTCCAGGTAGCCCTGCATGACGTTGGGTCCTTTGACGAGCATGAGCCCTTCCGTGTCCGGAGGAAGTGGCTTCCATGTCTGGGGATCGACTATCTTGACGCATATGCCGGGCATTGGCATGCCGACGCTGCCCTGCTTGCCGGCCTCGGTCCCGAGGCTCAGTATCGTATTGGAGATGTTGAAGGAGACCACGGGCGAGAGCTCGGTGCAGCCGTAGCCTTCCAGCGGTGTCAGACCTGTCATCTCCTTGAACTTGTTCGCGATGTCAGACCTCAGCTTTTCGGCCCCTACGATGACCAGTCGGAGCGGCTTGAACTGTTCGGCAGTGCATTTGCGCATATACATCTGGAGGAAGGTCGGCGTCGCCAGCAGGACAGTGAGCTTGTAGTCCTGGATGGCTTTACCGGTTGCTGCCGCATCGAGGGGGTTGGGGACGTAGACGACCTTTGTGGCGGTCATCAGGGGAACCCAGAAAGCCGTGGTTATTCCGAAGGAATGGAACAGTGGAAGGTTGCCCAGGATGCTGTCCCTCTTCCTGTCCCATCCGACGATGCGGTAGAAGGAGTAGACGTTGCTGTTGATGTTGCGGTGTGAGAGCATGACGCCCTTGGGCGAGCCTGTGGAGCCGCTGGAGAAGAGGAGAACCGCGGTCTCATAGACGTTCCTGTGCGTCCTGGGCGCGAGTATGTTCATCAGCTCCTGGTGAGGGAGTATTGCGGCGAGGAGGCCCCAGAAGAAGATATGAGATTTCGGGATCTTCTTCACGATGTCCTCGGCGAACACCATCTCCGGCCTTTCCTCGATTCCCACCTTCCTGATGAATACGCGGCTGGTGATGATGCGGTCGAGCTTCGCTGTCCTTATCGCATCGTCCATCGCCTTGGGCGAAGCAGTATAGTTCAGCATTGCAGGGGTCCTGTCGGCC
>CAZDNQ010000322.1:0-5780 GCA_964506605.1 uncultured Victivallis sp.
CGAATTTCGTGGCGTCAAAACCCGGAAAGCTGAACATGGATTTCATGAATGAATGGCGGAGGAGCGTCGGACTTCCCCTCCAGGCGGAACCGGGCTCCCCCAGGAAGAACTGGGGGATGCAGTACCCGCTTAGCAAGGTGATCCCTGGTCTGGTATCAAAGCTTCCAGGCAAAGGCGTGCAGGCCTCCGGACCGTTCCAGGAGTACAAGACAGCTCCTGCGGAAACCGCGCAGCCCGGACAGCCGGCCGCAAAGGCGAATGCGAACGTTGATTACAAGCAGGTGGACTTCGACACGTTCAAAAAGGGATCTCCTGAATCAAAGGCCTATGCCTCGGCGCCGGTGTCTTTCAAGGCTGGGGTCGGTGAGAAGAAAAGCACATTCCTCCTGAAAGATGCTCCGAATTCCGACTACATATGCGTCGAGCTAATCAAATCGGGCGATTCATATCCCACAAGAAATTATGTCTACGGATATATCCTCAAGGGTACTGATGCGGACAAGGAATGGGAGAAGCTAAGCAAGAAGAAGGACAAGCTGAACAAGGAGGGAGGCGTGACTTTCAAAGGCAAGGCCTCCTATATTGGGAATGAGAGCTATTCTTACACGACGGCAGTGATTATAGAGGAAATAGTGAAATAATTAAACAAGGGAGGTTCGAGATGAAGATCAAAATGCTGGTGGCGGCCGTTACGATGCTTGCAGTGACAGGGGCGTATGCCCAGTTCGGGATCGATGTTCCCGGGCTCAAAAAGGAAGTAAAGCCAGAGGCCAAGAAGGAGGAGGCGAAGACTGCAGCTGCGAACACCGCGCTTCCTTTCGGAGTGAAGCTCGGAGGGCAGCAGGCAGCCGCAAAGGGCGATGCGAGTTTCGCAACTGTCGAGCAGGCCGTTGATGTGGATGCCGAGCTTGAAGTCGCCGTGGACAAGCCGGAAATGGTGATTGTCAATGTCTTCCCTTCTGACGACAAGGGGAATGCCAAGGAAGGCGCCGCCGCGATCATAATCCTCTTCCAGAAGACAAACAAGGGGAAGATGGACCAGACCACGGACAAGAAGAAGATTCCGGCAGGAACATATCTCATGAACATAGTTGCAGGCGACAAGACGGCCAGAGTTGTCTTCAAGGTCAAATAGTTTTAGACGAAATGAAAAAGGCGGTCCGGTTTGTACGGACCGCCTCTCTTTTTCAGCCTGTAGTTATTTCGCGGGGGCGTCCTTTTTCTTCAGGAATACGGCCTTCATCAGATAGCTGAAGACGGGAGTCTCGGAGCTGCTTGCCTTGGAGGCGGGGATATGGGTGCTGTTGATGGAGCCGATGTCGCCCTGTGTGCCGGTGTCCATGCCCCAGCCTGTATTTGTCGGCGCAGTGTTGATGAACTGGTCGACGCGTTCCTCGCCTGAGATGACGTCCTGGAAGTCGACAATCATGATGGCGTCTGCGCCGGAAACCTTCGCCTTCTCAATCATCCGGTTCTCCAGATCTTTTCTGCTTGTGTTGTTTGATGGGGCGGTGACTGCGGCCTTGCCCATAAGCTCATATCCGGCGGGGATGTCTTTCTGGGTCTTCAGGACCTCGACGCTGACGGTCGGAGTGTAGACCTTTCCGTTGTATGAGACGCTGATGCAGCCGAAGGACAGGGCGAATGCGATCGCTGGAATAAGGAACATTGACAGTTTTTTCATTTTCAGCTCCGTTGAATTATTTGCCGGTTAATCTATATCCTTTTCAAAAATTCTCAAAGGGTGCGGTTCAGATAAAGCCTTGGCTCGGAATATGCTGTATAAAAACAAGGGAAATACGCCGAAGGGCTTTAAATAAGGAAAAGGAGAAAAAATCTAGAAAAGAGGTGCTGTCATGCCTGAAGATATCAAAACCGTACAAGGGCATGCCGTAACAGGGCAGAACAGCAGCGCGTCTGTCGCCGACATCGTCCTGTTCGTGAAGAACCTCTGCCTCACGTATTCCCAGCTTTCGATATATCCGCCGACCCATCCCGTGACGGTCAGGCAGATGCAGGAGGCCTGGAAGGAGCTGCAGCCGGTCTTTGGGAAGTTCGGGGATGTGAATATCTCGCTTACTGAAGGCAAGCTGCTTTTCCTGGGGATGCCGGTCGAGGAGCGGAATCCGGCGGTTTCCAAGTTCTCGAAGCATTTCGAGCAGCTCCGTATCCACAGCATCAAGTTCAAAAAGGGGCTGACCAATGAGGAATTCGTCACATTCTTCACGTTCTTCTGCAAGGATACCCAGTCTATAACCGATGCCGGGGGCGTGGATGCGATCATAAAGGAGAAGAACCTGGTCCATATCACCTTCAACACCGCCGTCTACAGGGTTATAAACGAAGACGAGAAGGTCGTCAACAAGTCCGCGGTCTTTTCCAGCACAGCCAGCAGCGAGATGGATTCGAAGACCGAGATGCTCCGCTACTTCCTCAACAAGATGATGGATAAGTCCGAGGACCAGAAGGAGCTGCTGGACGAGATCAAGAACGATCCCGAGAGGATGGCCGGCCAGATTGTGAACGTCATAGAGCATCTCGGCAGCGGCGGGCACTACGACAAGGATTCCATGGTCGAGGCGCTCATCAACAACATACAGATGGTCTCGGAGACGATGGCGAAGAAGGATTCGTCCGCCGCCGACGAGCATGAGACTGTCGGCGGCGCGATGATGTCGCTGGAGAACGAGCTTAAGAGGAAATCAAAGAATCTTTCGTCCGGCGCATCAGTCCGTTTCATCAAGAGGATCACGGATGTCGTCTCGTCCTACACCGACAAGGCGAAGGCTGACAAGGTCATCGGCGAATATCTCAGCCATGAGAAGTCCCTCAAGGCGGCGGAACAGATGATGAAGGAGGTGGCGACTGGTTCCAGCGCCGACCAGCGCATCCTTGCCAGGATCAAGGAGCTTGTCAGGGAGAAGGGTATGCAGGAGGACGACCTGATAGCGCATCTCGAGCAGAACGTCGTGGCGAAGAAGCCGAAGAGGCAGATAAGCAAATCCTTCCATCCTCTCGCCGAACGCATCGAGCACGAGCTGGACGCGGACTTCAAGGAGATGAAGACGGACGACAGGAAGAAGCTCATGGACTACCTGAACAACGTATATGTCAGGGAGACTAAGAAGATTGAGGAGAAGGCGTCGGACCTCCAGCATGAGATCGAGGATATCCAGGAGGACGTCGAAGACGCATTCAATGACACCAACATAGGGTTCGTCCTTGTAGACAGGAAGGAGAAGGTCTGCTCGATCGAACATGGAGACAAGCTGCCGTTCAATATCAAGCTTAATGAGCCGCTGCCGCCGGAGCTACTGGATATGATAGAGAAGAACAGGGTCTCGGAATCGTTCCAGGCGGGCGATACCACCATCATGCATGTCGGAAGGAACCCGGAGAACCACCTGAAATCAATCCTATTCCAGTTTTAAGTAGGGACGGGCTTTCTGTGTTCAGCATAGCCTTTGGCGGCGATGGAAGTATGTCGGGATTAATCCCGACAATCGGCGGTTTGAAAACCGCCATACTGTCCTACCACGATATCAGCAGCTCTCCGGTGACGCCCTTGAGATCCAGATGCCTGCCGTTTTCATCGTCGCAGACTTTGAATTCCTGGAATTTTCCGACGAGGAACGGATATACCGGGTCAAGGAGCATCCGCACTTTGCCTTCCGAGCCGGGCTCGTGGTAGAATCTTATTGACGCATTTTTCAGCCCGGACAATCTGATGCGGCGTTTCACGCCATGGTATTCTGCCGTGTTCTCGGCACAGGCGATGCGGCCTGACTCTTCCTGCTCTATGAACACCCTGCATTCCCTGTGCCAGCACTTTGGCATGTTATACGAGGCCGTTCCATCATTGACGATTGTCTCAGTACCTGTGAAGAGCGGAATTCCCTGCGGCATCCGCAATTTAATCCCGGCGGTGATGTCCGGGAGGAATCCCGAGAAGTAGAATCCATTCGCATGGCGTGCAATCATCGTCATAGGATCCCTGCCGTCCCAGGAATATTTGCCGTAGCCGATGTCATATCCGAAATCGTGCAGCATCATCCTTGGTAGCATCTCACAATAGAAGTTCTTTCCCGGATCCATGGGGTTCAGGAGATGTCCTCCGGAAGAGGATGTTCCCGATACTGTTCCCCTGAGCCAGGATATCCTGCCGCCGTTCCATCCCTTTTCGGAACGGGTCAGGGCGATGATCCGCGACTGCTTCCCCTGCGAGGCTTCCGCTATTATCTTTAAGCTTCCGGTATTCTCATTGGCGATGACTGTCTCTATGCCGCCTCCTGATACAATCGCATTGTGCGTGAAAACATTAGGCATGGATCCGGTCTTGAAAGTATCCAGGATACCTTCGACTTTTATCTTGAACTCCCCTTCCAGCGGTGAGACGGCCTTGAGATTGAGCAGTTTCATGATCTTTTCGCAGGCGTTTGCGACAGGACCGTAGAGTATGACCTTGCCCCCGTTTTCTGCGAACTCCGCAATGGCGTCGGCGCATTCCGCGGAAATCGCGGCTGCAGGAGCGGCAAGTATCGATTCCTTGAATATTCCCGGCTTCTTCTTCAACGCCTTCATGAAGTTTGTCGTGCTGACGACAGTATTTATCGGAAATCCCTGGTTGATCGCCCCGCAGATGAACCAGTCGCCGAAGAATATTTCATCAAGACGCACGCCCTCGGCGATCATGTCGTGGTATTCGTCGAAGGGATAGACCCAGACTACCGGGCTTGGCGCGTCAGGCGCGTGTGAGATCGCCTCGCGCAGATGTGGTATGACCTCGTTCGGAACCTGGTCGGGCATCTCACCATATGAGTTGTCCACCGTCAGCAATGACAGCCTGTCCGGATTGTTGATATTCCCATCGGCGTCGATCCTTGAGACCGCCAGCGGCAGATAGATGTCATGCGCCTCCCTGTTGTAGCGGTCGAGCCACGGACTGTTCTTGAACCAGGGATCATGAGTGTAGAACCTGTAGATATATGACTTGTCAGGGAGATCCGCGATATGCGACATCCATCCGCCGATCTCTATCCCGAAATCGCCGTTCAAGGCCGCCCAGGGTGAATTTGGCGGAGGCTGGGGTTTGAACTTCTTATAAACCTCCCTTATCGGAACTGCATCGGAGGAGAGATCCGTGCCTGTCGGGAAATTGCTGCCGCGTGTCTGTACCGGGAACTTGCATTCCCTGGTGAAGTCGCACCAGAAGTCCAGGACCTTCTTGCGTGTCTCCGGAGCCTTTTCCGGACTGAACTTGAATCCGTCGAACAATGCTCCCCTGTACGCCCAGGTCTCCAGTCCGAACCCGAATCCATTGGAAAGCCATATCGCGTCGAATCCCATGTCCTCCATGAATTTCTGCGACTGCCTGCCGAGATATGTGCCCAGGCTGATCCCCTGCGGAATACCTTTTGGGAATGCGGCGTATTTCCTGTCGTCGGCATTCAATGTGGCGTAGCAGCAGACAAAGCTCTTCTCGCCCATCGTCTTTGCCATGCAGATCTCGTCGTGCCGTTTGTATTTGAAGTCGGACTTGGCGAATTCCGGGCCTGGATCGAACGTGGCGATAAGGTTTACCGGTTTGCCGGAGACTTTTTTACCGTAGCTTTTGACTTTTGATATCATCTCCTTCAGCCAGCGGTATGTGAATTCCGGAGGATTCTCGATGTAGGGCATGGGTTTTCTGTGTATGCTTATTCCCTCGGGATCGTTGGGGTCGGGATCCTTCCATCTGGGATTTGCCACACCGATGTATTTCGCCCACTCGAACTTGTCGT
>CAZDNQ010000323.1:0-5773 GCA_964506605.1 uncultured Victivallis sp.
AGAAAAATCCCTTGCTTCTGCTCTTAAACAGCATGGCTACAGGACCTGGCATATAGGGAAATGGCATCTTGGTAGAAAGGAGTACTGGCCTGAAAGACATGGATTCGATATCAATATAGGAGGATGCGACAAGGGGCATCCGGACGGAGCAGGCCACTATTTTGCACCATGGGATATACCTACAATTGCTCCAAAGGAAGGTGACTGCTTCCTGACCGACAGACTTGGTGACGAGGCTGTGGATCTTATAATGAGCAACGATGGAACGCCTTTCTTTCTCAACATGTGGTTCTATGCTGTTCACACACCTGTCCAAGCCAAGCCAGCAAAGATCCGAAAGTATAGGCAAAAGGCTGCGGCTCTGGGACTCGACAGCGTGGAGCCTTTTGTCAAAGGTGATTTTTTTCCATCTGAAAACAAAAAAAACAAGCGTATCGAACGCAGAATCATACAGTCCAGCCCCGAATATGCCGGTCTGATAGAACACCTCGATGAAAATGTCGGCAAGATTATGGACGCACTCGATAGAAAAGGTATTGCCGAGAACACTATTGTTATCTTCACTTCCGATAACGGGGGGCTAAGTACTGCTGAATCATCGCCAACATGCAACTCTCCGCTGCTTGAAGGCAAAGGATGGATGTATGAAGGAGGAATAAGGGAGCCTCTTTTGGTAAGTTGGCCTGGTAAAATTAGACCTGGATCAGTATCTGATACCGTGGTTACAAGCTGTGATTTCTATCCTACAATTCTTGAAGCCTGTGGACTTCCTCCTGAAAAGCAACAGCATGTCGATGGGAAAAGCTTCCTTCATCTGTTTGAAGGCAAGAATTTCGAACGCAGTCCAGTCTTCTGGCATTTCCCTCATTATGCAAATCAGGGGGGGACGCCGGCCTGCGCAATTCGCAAAGGCGACTGGAAGCTCATCGAATTCTTTGAACACGGAATAGAGCTCTACAATCTCAGGAATGACATCGGAGAGAAAAACAATCTTGCTGCTGTTTATCCTGAAACCGCCTGCTCCATTCTTGCAGAGCTCCACGCATGGAGGAAGGAGATGAATGCAATCATCCCAATTCAGAATCCTGACTGGAAACCGTGGCGCGATGCCGATTTGAATCCCATGGATTGAAATACTGTTTTAACCTAGGGGAGGAGCGCTTCCAAAAGAAAAGATTTCATATTTTTGAAGGCGCATGTCCGAAATGCCTGCGGAACATCTTGCTAAAATGATAAGGGTCGCAGAAGCGCAGCTTCTCTGCGACCTCCTTTACGTTATAATGCCTTGAACGGAGAAGTTCCATGGACATTGACAGTTTCATGCTTTCAAAAAACTTTTTCGGGGATTTTCCTGTCACGTCCTTGAAGGATTTTCTTAATCCAGAGGAACTCAGTCCAGCAATGCGAGCCATGTCGTTTGCTGAAAACCTAGAATAAATTCTCTTGTGCATTTCATCAATCAGCCTGAGAACTTTTTTCTCGTGAGGAGACGAGGACATCATATCATGGCAGGCAGACCACCATTTGTACAGGAGTTTTATGAAAGTTGCAGTTGCAAGGCATTGTTCCTGGAACGATTCCTTCCTGATGGCATCGAAAATTATCTGGAATTCCTTCTCGTCTTTCTTGTCCACAGGAATACTCAAAACCTTATGTCTTGGTATATGGAGGGGTATGTCACAGTAAATTTCAAACCACCAGTAGCACCAATCTGCTTCTACCGTATGATATCTCTTTACGTTTTCAAAATCGAACAAGAAAAGTGTTCCAGGAGTAAGATCGAAGACCCCTTCATCATGATACATCCTTCCTGAACCCCTAAATGTACGTATGACGATAATGCCCTTTCCTGATACCGGAGATCTCTTTCTGGAAGCACGGTGCGATTGATCCTGGGGAATGTCATACACGCTGTTAGCCATAACATCCCATACCATGCAGAGCTTTATTCCACAGGTATCGACAATATTAGAGGGAAAGGAGCAGATATTTTTCTTACACCGCATTTTATAGCATAATCCTGTTTGACCACAAAAATAGCTACATAGTTCTGAAAATCAAGCAAAACTTATAGATACATGACTTTCAGAATCTATTTATGGCAGGTTCAGCTTATATGCATCATTTGTTGTCGTGCATAATTTCATCTTTTATTATTTCTCTAATGACTTGATAACTTGGCTATAAGTCACTCCTTGATCTTAAATGCATAGCAATGCAGCGTGCATGGAGGTATGTTGCAATTGAATTTATCAGCACCCTGGACAACCTTCAAAGTTTTTACGCTTCCTTCCCGTGGATCTATGGGCCCCCATGACATTACTTCGACATCACCCTTGTCAATCTTGTATTTCTCAAGCTGGACAGAGAGATTTGCTATTGTCTCCTCGTCTGCATTAAGGGCCCAGATTGTCAACGTATTTTCCTTGATAAATGCTGCGCTTGTCGTAATTTCTTCTGGGATGTCAGTATGGAGATAGTTTCCTCCCCCTGATGTGTTGACCAGTTGCTTGAATATGTAATAAGTACGCATTGCTACCAGCTTGCCATCTACCGCCCGGAACATCTTATGTTCTTTCTTCCCCTGGCCAAGCGACATCCATTCACTTATTCCGCTAATACCTGCGCGAACCTGTTTGAATAGGATCTCCGTATTCAGGGCAGCCACATTGTCAGGCCCCTTGAAGTCATGTAATTCGGTGTTCCATGACGGCTTGTTAATTGTCTGCGCAAGTTTGACAAATTCTTCCAAGGATCCCTTTTCCTTAGTGTTGTGTGTCGCAGCTATCTGAAAGAAGTCGGTCTCTTTCTTTTCAATAGCCTCCTGCAACCAGCCTGTTCCGCTCTGGTAGTCATAGCTTGATGGAGCTATTATGATAGGTGTCTTGTCTCCGAGCTGTTCCTTTATCCGTGCAACCATTTTCGAAAGCTCTGGGGGACGCAGGAAATCATTTTCGTTCTTGGTGTCCATGTATGTAATTTCAAATCCCTTGCCTCGGATGAACTTGAGATATCTTACCAGGTAGTCGGCGGCCTTGTCCGGATGGAATTTCGTGCATTTCCTCTTTCCCTTGGAATTGGGCTCTCCAAACTCGGCGATCCACAAAGGATAACAGATATATGGAACCTCCTCCGTGGCCCCAACATGCAACGGTCTCGGTATGGCGAAGAACTTTATGTCCGGACGCGCTTTCCTGAGGTGGTTCATACAATCAAGGATCTCGTCGTATGCCTCCCATTTTATCTCTCCCTCTTTCAATTCAGCTGAGCAGTTGATGCCTACCCTGACGTAGTCAACTTTACAGTCTTTGACAGCCATTTTGCTAACCTTCACTTTTTCATCAGGCTCTAAATCGTCCCAAGCCCATAATCTTTCAAAATCCATTCCGTAGGTCATCTGCTGCTTCTTCTCAGCCTTGACTGTAATTGAACAAGATACCTGAGCAGCATCTGGGTTTATTTTTGTTTCAATTCCTTTTTCCTGGGACATTCCTGACAGGCCGAAAACAGTCGTGCAAATAATGATCATCGCATTTGTTATTATTTTCATAATGCATTTCCTTATATTAAAGTTTTTCTTTTGTATTATCCCGGAACCTGATCCTCAACATTCCCCATAAAACACAAGCCAGTCATATGTACGCACATCCAATCTTTTCCTCTGCCAAGGCTTGAGATCGCCGTGGTATATGCAATGCAGGTATTGGTTGTCCTGCATTGCTTGTGGCATTGAAGAACCCTTTCCATTCAACGCGGCAACAAGGTGAAGGAGTGCAAGCGGAATTTCATCCCCGGTACGGCCATAAATGCTTTTAGGATAGTATAATCCGGGTTCGACCGCATGGTTGAGCTGTTCACCTCCAAACGGATATTTCTTTGCAGGTCTTGTAAATACTCCGGATTTTGCCTGCCAAAGCAGAAGTTCATCGGCAAGCTTGGTGGCGGCTACAAGAAATTGCCTGTCCTTTGTAGCCTTTTCAAGTTCGATAAGGGCGTAAATCACACGCCAATCTATGTTTGCGCCATCCTTCTGGAACCTGATATTCGATTTGGCTCCGTCAGTTCCAGCAAAGCCACTCAGCCCAAATTCCTCCGCCGTGTTCCTTAACATTTCCCAGTGTTTTTTTTCCTTTGTCATCCTGTACGCCATAGCATATCCCCAGAATAACCATCCATCAGATCTGCAGGGCGCAAAGACTTCCGGGATATAGTAATCAACTTTGGTATCTTCCCATTTCAGTAGAGTTCCGTCGATCAGCCTAGCGACAAACTTATTGGTTTTCTGATCATAACAGTGATCGGAGTAGGCTATTAGGTCGCCTGATGCCCAGTTTATGAGCTCTTTTCCTAGTTCTGCAGCTTTTCCGCCTTCTCTGATTAAAAAATCTGCCGCCTGCATTTGTACGAGCGGAAGTATGTGGTAACGGCCTGTCTGATGATACGAACCGACAATCTTTGCCTCATTGATGTTTGGATGGACATGGCCAAGCGCTTCCTGGGCGCGATCCCGTTCCCGGTAGCTAATCTGGCCTCCGCAGAGTTTTGTCTCTGGATGACGGGCCTCCTGCCAGCGATAGATCAGACGGCGTGCCCAAGTCAGAGCCTTCTCGTTCCTTGCCATAACATAAAGCCTGATGCCTGCCTGTAAAAGGGGCGGTACGACACCGCTGAATGAAAGATGTCCTCCGTTGGCTGGAAAAGGCACCTTTGTCTTGTCGTCATACACATGATCCCACTTGGGTTCTGACCTTATCCATGTATTGGCATGACGGTTATAGTCCAGCAAAGCCCAGTCCAGAATGTGCCCTCCCCATAAGTTTTCCATAAGGATTCTAGTCGCATCTGGATTCATTCTCCACATGATTTCGAAATATGGCTGATGAGACTTCAGCTCATGGTTGTACCTTGGAAGACCTTCTTTCAACTGTCCCTTTGTCGTCCCAACATGTCCGCCTGAATGAAGATCCCATGCAATGTGTCCACCCCAATAAAGCAGTCCTCCAGGTGTAATCATGTTTTGCATCACATAGCGGGTTGCTTCTTCGGCGGCATCGCGGTACTTTTTTTCGCCTGTCATTTCCGTCAGCCCATCAAGAAGACGCATAAGCGGCTGTTGACTAGCATAGTTGGACAGTATCCAGTCCTCTCCTGTCCATTTCCAAGTCGCAGGCTCCATGGTAATGGAATTCAGTCCGTCAACAAAAAGCGGTGTTTTCTCACTTCCATATCTGTCGCATCCACTTTCAATGATTCTATCTGCAAATACTTTTATACTTTCCAAGTATTTATCCTGTCCCATTATGGGAATTTCTTCAATTATGATTTCGTTGTCCATGATATTATACCCTCAACTTTAAAGAACATACCTCTTAATTTTCAATTGTCTTTTTCCAGTATGGATGTGCGATCATAAATTTTATCCATTCTGTTGCTGTATGGGCTTGCAACAGATTTTACATATCTCTTCTTCCAAGCTGTAGACTTGCAGCTTCGATCAGCGTTAAGTTTTATTGACCCTATATATGATGATTAGAAGATTATATAATACACATTACCCTATACAAGAGTCTGTTCAGTCTTGGACGCCAAATTTCACGTTTTGCACATTTTTACAGCGGAATTACACATGTTTTTCAATTTTAATCTTGTTTTTCCATAGTATTATTATCAGGTGATTTTGTTCTTTAATAGATTGATCAAAGGAAATAATGTTAAAAATTGACAAGATAGTAGCGGCCCAAATAAATGTCGTCAAGGATGATGATAATTGTTT
>CAZDNQ010000324.1:0-5756 GCA_964506605.1 uncultured Victivallis sp.
TAAAGACCAGTGAAGGATTTGTCGGGGCAACAGCTATCCCGCATGCGCCTTCGCTGCTCTTCTTGTCCTTTGGCTGATCGGCTGCAGGAGCCTGCTCATCCTTGGCTATTGCATCGCGGTAGGGAATCTCCTTCCAGGTCTTGCCGCCGTCCTCGGTCTTGAAGACCTTGCCGGTCTTGGAGCCTGCATAGACGATATCGGCGTTCTTCGGATCAATCGCGATGGAGCGGATCGTAGTATACTTCGCACAGGTGATATTGAGTTCCTTTGCTCCGGTTCCAGGGATGATCTCCCAGGTTTTTGCGCGGTCTGTGCTCTTGCACAGCCCTTCGCTGGTCATGGCCCAGACAAGATCGGGCGCGGCGGGGCTGACAGCCATGCAGAGGACCTCGTATCCGGAGATCCCGTTGTTCGCGAACTTCCAGTGCAATCCCTTGTCGTCGCTCCTGTACGCTCCACAGCAGTCGCTGCCCATGTAGATGACGTTCTCATCCGTTGGATGCCAGGCCGCAGACCAGTAGTAGGAGCCGCCGCCCCAGCCGGTCTGCTCCCATTTGGCATCGACTTTCGGATATCCGCCATCCGGAGTTTGCGAATTTGAACTTGAAGATGAAAAGACTCCAAGCGCGATCACAGATGCCATCAGCATTGTCCTTTTGATTTCCATTTTCTCCCTCCATATGTGTTATGCAAAAAATCTTATAATTGACAGGATAACTGGATTAACAGGATAGAAATGAATTTCTAAAATCCTGAAAATCCTGTCTGAATAATTTCCATTTCATGCCGAGGCCCTCGGGAACAGGGAATATTTCACTGCGGTACATGGATCCTTCTTCCCTTCCATCATGGATATGAGTTTGCCGACGGCAGTCCATCCGACCCCCTCCCTGCTTACGCCCAGGGATGTGAGGGACGGCCTTGACGCGATTGAGAATTCTGAATTGTTCACTGAGATTACCGCAATGTCGGAAGGTATTTTCCTCCCTGTCCTGTCGGCGGCGTCATAGAATGCCGGCGCCATGGCGTCCATGCTGAGGAGGACGGCATCAAGCTCGGGGTTTTCTTCAAGGAAAAGCGAGACAAGATCGAGAAACTGGCTATTGAAATACTGGGAGGAATTCTCCAGTATCTTAAGTTTGTGGAGGCCGCGCTTCCTGATCTCGGATTCAAGCCCCGCCCGTCTGGCCTTTTCGAAATAATGGTCAGTACGTCCATTGCTTATGAAGGCGATATGCCTCCTGCCGAGGGAGGCAAAGCGTTCAACAGCCAGCTTCATGGCGCCCTTCTCGTCGAAATTCATGCAGTTCGGACTATTCATCCTGTTCGTGTTTACGAATATGCAGGGGGAACAGGCCTTCTCTATCTTTTCCAGGACATCCTCTGGAATTTGGCCTATTGCTATGAATCCGTCGGCGATCTTCTCCGAGAAGCATCTTGGGTTTGGATTGTCAGGTCCCACCCTTTCAAGCAGCACCATCCTGGAATGTTCATTTGAGGCCCTGATTATGGAGTCCATGGTGTTCAGGTTGACATCGAAGAAATTCTCGACAAGGACGGCTATCGTTCCACAGCAGCCGTTCTTGAGATTCTTTGCGAAGCGGTTGGGGCGGTATCCCATCTCTATTGCGGTTTCCAGGATCTTCTCCTTGGTCTTCTGGCTGTACCTGACGCTTCCGGAGTAGCCGGTCATGACGGCGTTCACCACTCTCAGCGAGAGGCCGCAGCTCTTTGCGAGCTCCGCGAGGTTCGCGCCTTTCCTGCCGTCCGCCATACAGATCCCTTCCAGTTATGATTCTACCGATAGAATCATAATGGGATATTTCAAGCCGCAGTTCGAAAAATTCCGCAAATTTCCTGAAGATGATTCAACCACAGATATTCTCCTCATGTCAAAATAAGAATATTTACCACTAATCCACACTAATCTTCCACTAATGGGAATTTAGGAATTGAATCATTTGCCGGGATATTGATTCTCCTCCGGAGAAACAATCTCCCGGCAAGTTTCTATTAGTGAAAAATAAGTGAAGATTGGTGGTTAAATTTCTTGTTGAGCCGAGGACATGTCCAAGGAATTCCCTGTGTTATGTAAAATTACAGATATTCCGCCGCGAACGCGCCCCAGGCGTGGCAGAGGCTCGATTCCGTGCCCCATTCCTCCCACCAGGATGTAGCTCCAAGATCAAGCTGCTGCCCGTAGATGGCAAGGACAAGTTTCTCCGCTTCATCTTCCATGCCGTACTTTTTAAGGGCCTGACACAGGAAATTCATGCTCCACGGAGTGTTGCAGGGAAGGATGTTGGATTTCAATTTCAATGGATCTTCCGTGATCTCGACAAAATAGGGCGTCGTCCTCTTCCTGAAGTTGGAATAATGCTTCTCTGGGAGGACGGACTTGAGCAGCATTGCCGCCTTCTTTTCCTCGAGCATCCCAAAAAGGCTGGCGAGTGCCACGCTGATCTGGGAGAGTCTGTGCAGATAGTAGGGACGAATACGGGTCTTGACCCATTTGATATCTGACCTAGGATCTACCTTTCCAAAATCATCTAGCCTTGCAGCAAAAGTCTCTCCATAACTGATCTCGGAGCTGGAAGAGATGAATACTTCCCAGTCAATCTCGCTGTGCTCGACTTCCAGGACAAGATCATGGCATCCTGAAAGTTTTGGAATATTGACAGGCTGCGGGTTATAAAACGGAGGATTGCCCCATCCTCCACCTCCGGAAGATTCAAATACAGGTTTTCCGTCGATCCACGCCTTGCAGCCGTTGAAAAAACTCAAGGATATTTCGTCAGTCCCATCCTTCGGGAAAATGACTTGAGTCTTGAGCATGAAACTTCTTCCGTCCCAGCTTCCGGTGTCGCCTGGGAAATGGTAGTTCCAGTGATTTTTCTCTGCGAATGACGGATAAAAGTCACTGTCCAGAATTCTGTCTCCGGCAAGAAACGTTTTCCTGAAGGAATCGCGGATGGAGAGGAAATGGTTCCTGAATTCAGCGGCCTTCTCATGGTTGCCAAGAAGTTCAGCGGTTCCAGCGAGTGAATTCAGGGCGCCTGCGTAAGTCGCATTCAGTCCGCTGGACTTTCCCTTCCTGCAAAGCTCAAAGGAATTGTCCAGAAACACCCAGCCAGGTACGTTTGAAAGAAGTCCGTCCTTGTCCTCGTACGACTGGAAATGCTCGACAGTCCTTGCTGAAACCTCGAAACATTCCCTTGCCGTCTCGATATCTCCGGAAAGATCCAGATATTTCTTCAGGGCTACGGCATATGTCAGGACGAAATCCGGAATGACGGTCATATTGCGCGGTGAAGGATAGCACATTGGCATCGGGACCGAATTGCCTGCGCCTCTGGCGAACTGCTTCAGGAACTTCTTTGCAGGCTCCAAAGTCCCGAAAAGTTTCTTCATTGCTCCGAAATAGGCGTAGGGATCCAGATATTGAGTCCTCTCCCGCCATGGACAGTCGTTGAGCAGATCATCGCTGCAGATCTCGATGGTGCGCGCCGAAACATCAAGGATTTTCCCTTTAATTGCCGCAGGTTCGTTGTCGATTTTTGAGGCGTTCCTTGAATACGGATATCCATACTCCTGGATCTCGAGTGACATTATTTCCACGTCCGGAGCATCTATGAAGAGGTAGCGCATCGCCCTTTTCTCATAGGAATTCCAGATAAATTCTCCAGCAGGCGCCATGATCTGGTCGCGGTAGTCCATCCCGGCTTTCCTGAAGTTCACATTTCCGTCTTTCAGGAGCTCAGAATAACTGACTGAAAATCTGGAGTTCTTGATGCACTTGAATGTCAGGTTCACAAACCCGAATACCTCCTGACCGAAGTCGACAAGGATTCCGTCAGATCTGCAGTCAACCGAAAGGGCTTTGAAAACCTTTCCGGAAAAGAACGGCAGATCCCTCTCAAGTGGAATGCTTAGGGAAAGTCCGGGAGGACATCCGGCTACCGCCGGTTTTGAACCGTCAAAGCAGCCATTATGGAAATCAGATTCGTCCTGAGAAAAATCAATAAGTTCAGAATAGCCGATCCCAAGAGCGGAACCAAGTTTATGGGATTCAGGTTTTCGCGACAGGCTGCTCCTGCATTTCCATGCCGTATGATCTGTCAGGTCAAGAGTTTTGTCCTTGCAGACGATTTCCCCTTGGAAGGTTACTCCCGAACTTGATTGCACGCCCTTTTCTTCCGAACCGGACTGCGAATGTGCGAATATCGCAATGTTGTTCGGTCCAATGCGGAGCAGGGGAGACAGGTCGAGGGCATCATAATAGAAGTAAGGTTTTTCCTCGCGCATCGGGCCCATGAGGATGAATGAGCCATTGACATATAGCTTGTAGCTCTTGTTGGCGGAAATTGCGAAATTCGCAGAATCCGGCTTGGAGTCCAGATCAAAGGTCCTGGAAAACCATGCATACGTGTTCGACTCCACGTAGGCCGAACTCCAGAGCCATGGGACTCCGGTCCAGTCGAAAGTCTCAGCTGATTTTATTATATCCATAGGAATATACTATATCACGATTTGCAATAGATTGGGGTCATACCCTAGACTATCAGCTATTGAAACTTCTTTAAAGACGGCAATTCATAGTTGAAAGTGTAGTGTATGACCCCGATATCCCAGACGACATCCTTTCAATTCATCTTTTAAATCGCGACGCTTAAGAGGATTCATCTAAATATAAGGATATTGTCATAGCTCCCCGCAGGCAGCTTCATTCCGACACGTCATCGGCCAGCATCCAATTGAGCTGCGGCCAGAAGGATGGACCGGTATTCCTTTGTCGGGCTCCCGGGGTGCTCCTACCTTCTTTCAGGTACTTCGTCATCAATCCTGTCAACTTCCGTACTATCTCGGGATGCTTGTCCTGGACATTTGTCGCTTCCCTTACATCGGCTTCAAGATCGTAAAGCTGGATTAGTGGCATTCCCGATATGTCGTCTTTGTCAGGAATTGGATAGCTCCAGCCACCTGAGTCTGGACAAAACTCGAGCTTCCATCGCCCCTGTCTTATTGAAAATGAACCGTTAATCGAATGATGTACGGTTGCCTCACGGATTGGATCGTCTTCGCGACGCTGACCTAACCATACGGATAGGTTGCTGACACTGTCCTCCCCTGCATTGTCTGGAAGTTTCTGACCTGTGATATCGGCAACTGTTGCAAGCAGGTCGGAGAGACAGACAGTTTGGCAGGTTCTGGAGCCGGGTTTGATTTTTTTTGGCCATCTGACAATGAGGGGAATCCTGTGACCGCCTTCAAAGATGTCCGCCTTGTGTCCGCGGAAGACATAACTGGGATTATGTCCGAACTCTGCAAGCTCCTTGAAGTCAGCCATTGGAGAGCAGCCGTTGTCCGATGTGAACACGACTATCGTATCTTCCTCTATTCCAGATTCCTTCAGAGCCTTCATTATCTTCCCGACACAGTCGTCAACCATCAGGCAGAAGTCACCGTATGGATTGGTTCCTGATTTGCCTTCGAACTCCTCCGGCATGATTGGAGTGTGCGGAGAAGGCAGGGGGAAATAAAGGAAGAATGGAACTTTTCCTGCCGCATTTTCTCTTATATAGTCACAGGCCTTGTCGGTAAGTTCCGGTGTCACTCTTTCGTGGCGGAAACCTGGAGCGATGGGGCCGCGGCGATAGAAGCGCTTTCCAGTTTTTTCTTCGCATATCCTGTCGGGTATACCGCATACGCAGTCATTTTCGATATAGGCGTATGGCGGCATGTCAAGAGATGCGCTG
>CAZDNQ010000325.1:0-5747 GCA_964506605.1 uncultured Victivallis sp.
GGATCACAACTTCGCCTCCGAAAGCGAGGTTGTCACAGCACACGATTTTTTCTCCGACCACCAGACCCAGTGCGAACCTCTTGTCATGGCTGTTCCTTATCCCCAGCGCCCTGGTGTATTCAGGATTGCCGTGCGGTGCGAAGTTCAACACGCCGAACATCTTCATCCCGTCCTGTGTCAGGCCGTATTCCTCATTGACCAGCTCATAACCCCTACGCTTCGCCAAGTGAGTCACGAACTCAGCCACTTCATAGTGGGGCACAGGTTTCCATGACATCGTAGGCTTTGGAGTCAGGACATCCTTCAGTTCATCCCTGGACACCTTCCTCGCACCGCAGTGCAGTATCAGATTGTTTTCCATTTTCGCCTTCTCCTTGGTTTCGTATTTTGAAAGTATCTCCTTTATGCCGTGTCCTGTCAGCAGGAACTTCGGCTGCGGCTCCCACTCATTCTCAAGCCTTCTGAAAAAGGCAGTAGTCGCCTCGTCGTATTTCACCTTCATGCGGCTGCCTCCATCTTTCCGGTATCCTGGCATCCGCCGGTTGAAATCGTCCTGGCCTGCCTCCTGTGCCACTCCTCGCACGCCGCCGCATATACGCAGTCGCTGCAGAAGAAGGAAGCCGGATTAGGCAGGAACGCTTCAGCCCTGATCGCGTTCTCCACCGCCCCGACAATCCTGAGCATCCTCTGGAAATGATCATGCTTCCTCATCGTCGGGTATCGCGTCACGGAAGGCTTCGCAGTCTTCGTGATCACATCGTACCTGAACAATGTCTCCTCGGGATTCATCCGCTTTTCACGCCAGCCTGCATAGAGATAGCACGTCGCCTGGAAGTCCTTCGACGCCTTGTCGGCGGGCCATTTCCTCGCGGCCGTCTTCCAGTCAACTATCGCAGTTGTTCCGTCGGGAAGTCTGATGAGCAGATCAAATTCTCCAATGCAGGGCTTGTCAGACACGGGTATTCCCCTGTAGTCCGTAAGCATGACGCGGAACGGGACGCTGGCATCTATAACGATTTCATCTTCAGGCCAGTTTTCCAGCAGGCATGCGACCATGCTCCTGCCCATCGTGTCACAGCCGTTCTCGTCGCAGTCGCCGAACGTGATGTTCTCCGAGCTCCTGCACTCCTTCAGGAAGCATTCGCTGAAGAAGTCCTCGGCTTCGGCCGCAGTGAAACTCCTCCTCTCCTTCTTGCTGACGGCGATCCATGTGGCCGCTGAGTGGAACGCACCACCGAAGATAAGGTTCAGCGACTTATGCTCCGGCTCTAGCCTGTAATAGTAGTGGAACGACCACTGCAAGGAACAGTTGAGGAAACTGCTCAAACGGGAGTATGACCAATGTGGTGCCTTCATATGGCTTTCAGGAATAGGCATAGGTCTCCTTTAGGTTAATGATGGGAAAGGGTGCCGGCAACATGGCTGTTGTCGCCGGTGGCAGACTTTGCCGGCACCCTAGGTTTATTTTATCTGGTCGATCATCCTGCTGCACTGCTCCCTGTTGAGGTCGTATGCGCTGCCGGCATTCAACTTTCTCAACTGAGGTGTGATGTCCACGGCCTTCTCCTTGGCGAGGTCCAGCAGGTAGTTGACCTGCTTCTTCGTCGCCTGCAGATGGCCGTTCTTGCCGCCGCCGTTTGCCTGTGGAGGCTGGGCCGGCTGAACGGTCTGCGCTGTTGACGGAGCAGATACAGGCTTTCCATTGATCTCATTCTCCACGGAATCCCTGACAAGGCTGAAGGCGTCGTGTATCCTCGCCCTGATCTGATCCTGCGTAAGGCCGTCCGGCAGTTCCGTCTCTATTGACGCCAGGAATCCCTTCGAGGTGAATCTGGTGTCACCCTGCACTTTCTTCGAAAATGACGTGTTAAGCTTAAGCATTTTATTTCCTTCCTGTTAATTCCGAACCATTGGTTTCATTCACGCCACGCTCAGGCAGTGGAATTCCTCCTCCGTTATCTCGTTCACCTTCACCGCATGGCTGTAGGTTTCACTCCCATATGCCTTGTCTGTGTCCTCTTCCGCCTGTACAGCCGCCGTGAACGGACTCGCCGCCGCGACGAACACGCAGACCCTGCCGATCTCCCTGCCTTGGCTGATAACGCCAAGCATCACTTCGTAGAAGTTCATTGTCCTTCTCCCTTTTATTGTTTTCAGACCGGTGGACGCTCTGTTAGAACCGAGCCACACGGTTACAGTCATAATGACAAAAAAAGGGGAGTATTTAGACAGGAACTGGAGGGCAGGGTTGCAATGGATAGTTTTACTGGCTTCATATATGGAAAAACGTGTTTTCAGGGTAGGAATACCTGTCAAAAATTAAAAAGAGGCATTGCCTCCCTGTTATTTCTTCTGATCCTTGTTCTTTTTGACCAAATCATGGATCGTGACTACGGTCACCACCAGGACGCATACTGCTTCGACCGCCTGGATTATCAGTCTTAATAATGTTGGATTCATTCTAGTTCTCCTTTCTTTTAAATGGAGAGGCGCCGGAGATACCTGCGGCTGGAGGGGATGCCCTTTCGGACATACCGCTCCAGCCCTGCATTCCTGCATCCAGGTATACCGGTGTCTCGAAAATCCTTTCAACCGAACATTGCCTGCGCTATGTGCGAATGTCCCATGTCATCATCTATCCTGTCGACCTTCATGTGCTTCCATTCGTTTCGTTCGCGGAGGCACCTGATATCGCGTTCCCATACTGACTCGCCACCGCTATCCACAAGAATAGAATCTCCCATGAACTCCTTTATGTCCTGGGCGATCTCACGCTTGAGCTGGGTTATCCTTGCCGCTGAGACTGAGAACAGGCGAGCTATGTCACCGGTACCGAAGCCCATCATCAACTCCTCGATAATCCTGCGTTTTCTTGTTTCCAGGGTGTCAAGGAATGCATCCCAGTCGATCTCTCTGAGAATCTTTGAAGCTATGTCTTCAGACTTTGAAGCTATGGCATCGCCTACGGTCAGGTCTTCATCGTCGCTGGCGGGATCCTGCATTGAACATACGGAACCTTCGTTGTCCATCTGGAATCCGGGGGACATTACATCGCTTCTAATGTCACCGTATGAACGCCTGCCGCTCTTCGTTCTTTGGATCGAGTAATACGCAATGCTGTGTGGAAGTGGCTTCTTACCTGCCTTCTCCATCGCTTCGACCATCTCCGCCGCTGATGTGGTGGCATCCTGGACTAATTCTTCGGGATCTTCAGAACCCATTGGACGGACAGTCCTAGGAACTGTGTTCCTGATGATCGGATAGATTTCCTTTTCGAGCATTAGAGCTGCTGAAGGACTCATGTTTTCCTCCCGTTTTATGATTTAAAAGTCCTGGAACTGTTCCGGGACAGTGGGAAGCTGCCTCCTGGATATAGTGACAAAAACAGGAGGAAATTTAAAAGGCGGGGGAGGTTGCGGAAAAAACTTGTATATTTTGGGGAACCATATATTATACAGGAACAGGTAAAAAAGGTTCATTATTTCAGAGGGAAAAGTTTGGTCACACTTTGGTCACAGATACCAATAATTATGATAGTTTATGGGTGTCTATAAAAAGCTAAGATGAGGCTAAATGAGCTTGAGCCAGATGCTAGGAATTAGGTTTTCATCCTGGCGACCGGAGTTCGAATCTCCGTGGGGACGCCACTTTCCAAGGACATTTTTCCCTATGCAGTTCCCAACTTAGTTCGAACTGCTAAACTCCCTTGAGATGAGAGCTCCGCGATGGAGTTCAGGAGCGCGTAGCAGTGCAACTGATTATAAGTCTAATCCATTACTTCCAGTTTGAGATGGCTTTTAGCATTGACAGGGCGGTCTCTTCATCTTTGACATCTGTAACCCTAAGCCAGACGCCTTCTGGTTTCAAATTCTCCATGATGATGTCCAGTTCATCCGGATATGCTGTCAGCTGGATGCCTTTTCCTGCGCACTGGCATTTCTTGTATACGTGGAGCCAGTCTGATGCGCGTCCTTTGCCTGCCCCATACACCCACTGTATTGCGTTGAGCTCTTTTATTTCAAGCAGCGAGTCGAGATGTGTCAGTGCCTGCGGCCCGTCAAGATGGTAGATGCTCGCTTCCGCCAGCCTGCATTCTCGGGCAATTCCAGGAAGGAATACATCATCGAACATCTTTTTAGAAATCATGCAGGAGAAGTCGTTTGAGGGCACATGCCATCGTTTTGACGAGACAATTCCTGGCCATGAGCATATCGCCTGACCGGCTGACTGCAGTTTGTCGGCATAGAAGGTAAAAACCTCTTCGAATACATCATCGATGTATTCTCTAAGCTTAATCACATTGTCAGGGCAGTCGATCATGTCCATGTTGAGATTGAGCGGATCCCTGAATGCAGCTAAGGCATCTCCGCCTGGGTGTATGTCCGTGTAGCCGGTATAATACTTGCCCTTGCCTTTTTCTAGAAGGATGTCTGTCATTTCAATTATCTTCTTCCAGTAGAAATTATCCTTGGAGAATTTTACTTCCTGTATATTGCTCCAGTCATGGAGATTGGGTATTCCCCAGCTGGTGTTCTCGCCATACTCCATCTCCATGCCGAAGAATGAACTGAATACTTCCGGTCCGAGGTTTGGAAAGGCCAATGGCAGGGAATCACCATAATGGGCGCTGTTCAAAGCATTGAACAAAGCCTGGTCTGCTATCTGCTCAGCATCCATCCACCGCTCCCTGTGGGATGAATACTGTTTCATGGGCGGTTTTCTGGCAGATGGATTTCCCTTCCAGTAGCTGATGAGTGTGACCGGCCTGTCAATAATCGCGCAGTCCCAGAATGCATCTTGTCTCTTAATCCTCATTTCCCAGTCCGGAATATTTTCGATAGGCATGATCCTGTTCTTCATCTGATTCTCCTGTTTATATAGTAAATGTTGAATGCTGGATATATAATAATTAGAAAATAGAGTATAGACAATATCTAAAATGTTGCATAAATGATACAAATGTTGCAGGAAAATAATGAACACATTCAAACAGCATGGATATCCGGTAAGTCCTCGCTTCAGTGAGTATGACGGCTGGAATATATTCATATCCTATATCGGTTTTTTCAAAAGCAGCGGAGATTTCAGATGGGAACAGGTTTCCCCCATGTATTCGATCCATATTGTCAGGAAGGGCAGGGGGATTTTTGAGCGTGATGGCAGAAAATATGTGGCCGAGGAAGGTGATGCATATACATTTTTCCCTGGAGATCATATCCTCTATTATGATTTTCCGTCAACGCCATGGGAATATGTATGGTTCAGGCTCAATGGGAGGAATATCGAGAAATGCCTTAAAGCTGCGGGCCTTGTCCGTGGGAAGCCTATCTGCAGAATATCCCGGCCTGATACTCTGAGTACTTATCTGGATGAAATAGGGGAAGAGTATAAATCCGGAAAATATCCCGGCCTGTTCCCCATGACCGCGGCGTGTGCATGCCTGGATATGGTTTCTGGCGGAGGCTTGCAGGTGAAAGCCGGCCAGATAGGCGGAAAGGGGATTGTAGAATCATTTATCTCCATCGTCGAAAGCCAGATGGAGTCTTCGCCGTCGGTCGGCAGGATAGCTGCTCAGCTGAGGATTGATCGTACAACGCTTTTCCGTGCATTCGCAAGGGAACAGGGCATTTCACCCAAGCAATACCGTGAAAGGCGCAGGATGGAGAAGGCCAGGGGGCTACTGTCTGGCACGAAACTCAGCATTAAGGAGATATCTGACGCATGTGGGTTTTCCCATCCCGGACAGT